>JBJOOU010000271.1:0-13464 GCA_046051105.1 Bacteroidota bacterium | reverse complement strand
ATTTTCTCAGGCTGTGTTCCTGTAGCCAGTCCAATGCGTGGAGCTACCCGAACTACGTGCAAATCGACAATAATTCCCTCGGCTTTTACACCTGCTTCGCGCATAATGACATTGGCCGATTTGCGTCCGATACCTGGTAGATGGGTCAATTCAGTCATCGTTGTGGGTATCTTCTCGTCTTTTTGAACGATCTGAGCCAGTTTTACCAACCAGTTACTTTTGTTTCCAAAGTTGCGAACCGAACTGATGATTTTATGCAAATCTTCCGGTTGAGCCAGAGCCAATGTCTGCATATCGGGGTAGATTTCCAGAAATGCCGGAATCAACTGATTGATGTGTTTATCAGAATCTTGTGCCGAAAGAATGACCATAACCAGCAGTTGATAGCGATTCGTGTAGTTTAAAGGATGTTTTTTGCCACGATAGAGAGCCATCAAAGACTCAAGCTAAGAGCTGTATTTGTTCATAAGCAATGTTTTTACTAGTATAAAATGGTTTAAGGCTGAATTTGTTTTTGCTCGTGACTGAAAACTCCACCAAACAACAGACCTCCCAGAATTCCCATCAGAATGTAAGCCACCTGCTCGCCAAGGTTGGTGGCATTTACAATATTGGTGTTCAGAAATACATCACTCAATCCAAAAAGTGTTTTGCTTCCGGGAACAAGCATAATTACTCCTTGCGTAATAAATATCGTTTTGGGAGAATGTTTGTATTTGCTGATGAGTGTTGCTGTAATTACAACGGCGATTGTTCCCATAAATGTGCTGAATAAAACACCTGCAGCCGCAGTGAAATAAGGCACAAAAAATCCGACTAAACCAGTTAGGATTCCTGCAATCAAATCTTTCTTTCGAACTTGTAAAATAGGAATCAAGCTCATAGAGAATAAAGGAATAGCCAGAAAAATAACCCAATAAGGTGTTTCGGGGCGGTGGTTGTAAATATTGAAATGGGTGAGGAAACTCAAACAGGTTAATCCAAGAATTACACCAAAAAATTGCTTAAACAATGATATGATTGCATCGAAAAGCTTCGCTGTACCCGAAACCAGACTTTTATTTGTTATTTCTTCTAAAGCGCTGGTAATAGCCAGTCCGGGCACGAAGATAATGATAGCTGCTACTATGGTAAGGCCTATATTAAGCTGCGGAAATATGATCGAAAGTACTCCCGCTAAAACCGTAACCACAAAACTGGCAATGGACTCAAGTACTGAGTTGAGGTAACTGTAGCGCGACGATAGAAACACCAATAAATAGACCAGAGCCCCCAGCAATGCAGAAACAGCTACCGAAATCCAATTGGAACCAATCATCAGATTGAAAGTGGCAGCTGCTAAGGCATAGGCAAGCGTGAGCAGCCAATGATTGACCCGCAGGGTTTTCCGATGGATAGAATCCAATCTGTCACACATTTCGGAATAATTCATCTTATTTGCTACTACCAATTCCGCCGTTTCCACAATGCGCGAATAAGCGCCGAGGTTAAGAGTCCCCGGCGCCACACTTTCGATGTAATTGTAGCATTGTTCGCCCTCCTGGTCGTAAAATACATAGTTGATCCAGGTAGGCGAGTCCATAAATGTCCCTTTTACGCCTACATTTTCGGCCAGTTTAGATAAATAGTCCTGAATGCTATAGGACGGAATGCCGTATTTATGCAGCGCTTTACCCAGTAAAATGATAAAGCGGTATTTTTCTTTTATCTCCATATTGTAAAAATATACAGTAAAAGTACACAAAAATACAGCAAAAAAGGAGGATGCTTACTCAAATTCGGCATCCTCCCGGCACAACACAGAACATTTTCTATAACTTAGGGAATCTTATTTTGTAATTTCAAATTTGGCATCGTCAATTACCTGTGGAACATTGCCACTCCAGGTGCTTGCATCAAAATACATATTCAAATTCGTTGTGGGAATATTGGTCGTATGGGTAGCAATCAGATTTCCATCCAGATAAAATTCCACTTTGGTTTTGCTGGCAATGATGCTGTAAGCGTAAAAGTTGGCCACAGAAGCTCCCACTGAATAATTCGTGGCGGTGGCTGTACCTCCTGATACCGTTCTGGCCTGAATGGTATTACCACTCACATTGATAAACTCAATGGCATTGTTTCGATCGGTTCCATTCACCAATCCTCTGACCAGTGGGCCATAGGCAGTGTTATTGTCTTCGTAAGTGTATAACACGGCTGTAAATACCAATTTACCATCATTCAATGATTTTTGCTTATTGGAATATAGCTTTGCCGTATTGCCAGCTCCATTGGTACTAAGTGTGGCCACAGAATTGGATAAAGTAATAGTAGCAGCACCTGTTACAGCAGAACTCCAGAAGTTTTTTAATGATGAAGATGAGAAATCATCCTTTGTAATTAATGCAGGTGTACTTTTTTGCTCGGGAAGTTTGACGAATCCACCGTTTGTAAGATAGATGGTATCATTGCTTACTCGCAAAGCCTGACTTTCAGCAGTAAGATAACCTGCCGATGCATGATTTCCCCAACCATAAGCTGTGTTCCAGTTGCTGGAATTTCCACCAGTTGTGGTAATTACACCATTGACATCCAGTTTGGTAGCAGGAGTAGAGGTTCCCATACCAATAAAACCATTGTAGTTGACGCGCATTTGTTCGGTACCATTTATTTGCAATCCAACATATCCGGGGGACTTTGAACCTCCTGAACCTGCATTGACGATAACACTACCCGGCCCACCAAGTCCGCTACCGCCGTTACCACCATTCAGATACAAATCTCCACCTTTTCCCGAGCCAGCATTACCGCCCTGAATGGTAACCGAGCCAGCATCTGCCCAGCTATTACCGGCACGTAGCAATACGCCACCGCCCGAATTGTAGTTGGCATAACCGCCCAGGTTCAGATATCCACCATCGGTATGAGTCGATGTCCAGTTTTCATGTCCGGCCATCAGCGTGATACTTCCTGTTGTAGCACCATTGGAAACGGTATTGCCGGTTTTGATAGTAATGCTGCCCGAAGTTGTACTGCCATCATTGGTAGAAATAACCAACGCAGATGCATCTCCGGCCAATGGATTCAAAGTTGCGGTTTTAACGGCAGTCGAGAAATCAGCAGTTCCATTTACCGAGAATGTATTGCCTGGAGTTGTAGTGCCAATACCTATTTTTCCCGCATTGAAATAAATATCTGAGCCCGTTTTTTTCCAAAGCATGGTGTCTTTTTCTGCAAAACTGGTCAGATAACCGGCTGTTGCATGATTTCCCCAACCATAAGCCGTGTTCCAATTGCCGGAATTACCTCCGGTGGCAGTGATAACGCCACTTACATCCAATCGCGTTGTCGGACTTGTGTTGCCGATACCTAAATAACCATTTTGTGTAAGAGCCATCACCGAATTGGATAAATCGGCGGAAGCATAATCGCTCGAAGTTCTGCTAAGGAAATGCATGGTTCCTACGCCCCAGGCACCTTTGCGTTCCACCATAATTCCCATCTTGGCTATGGCAGCATCATCGGGCGAAAATAGCAGTCCAACACCTGAACCAGAATTGTAAGAGGGGCTAAGTAAATTGGTCAATTTCAATACAAACTGTGATCCGGTGGTAGATGGGATTCTTACTTCCAAAGGGTAGGGGGCACCGGCATTATAGTTGCCGCCAATACACATTTTTCCATCCGAAAAAATACGCATTCGTTCTGCATTATTTGTTTTGAAAATGAAATCATGGGCATCGGTTGTTCCTAAAAACTGAGTTAAAGGATCTGTTCCAGAATTCCCGCTGGTGGTCCAGCTATTGCCTGCGGATTTTGCATAAGATGCAAAGGGGACACTCAAAATTTGAGTAACTCCGATGATTGAGTAATTGGCTCCTCCGTCAGGATCTGTTTCAGTTTTGATAAAATAAGGCCCGGCATTCCAGTTTATGCCACTGATACTACCACTTACCACAGTTCCAGCTCCCACTTCGAGGGTAATTAATCCATTCGCATTACTGGTAGGAGTTTGTGTTTCCACGTATACAGCTGTGCCAGTGGATGTAGCCTGAAGTATGCTAATTCTCATTCCAATGGTTTGGTTGATAACGAGCATGTTGCTGCTATTTCGGACGATTGCCTGAAAGCTGAATTTGTCAGGTGCCTGTCCATACGCCAAAAACATTGTGCATGCAAACAGTAGAGTGCATATTAATTTTTTCATGGCTTTAATTTTTAATTATTTTGAATAGTCTTATCTCCTGCCGACCAGATATTATTTTTAGAAAATACATTGCTGAGCTTAGCTTCCGCATATCTATTTGTGTGTCGGTAGTCGTAATGTGTTTGTAGAGAAGAATCTTACCCGAGGCATCGGTAAGTTGGAACGAAAATCCGGTTATGTCGGGACTTTCCAAATGCAGCTGTAAATAATCAGGAGTCGGATTGGGATAGAAAATTACCGAAAGGTTGGCAAATGGTTGCTCTCTTTGATCAGTGACCAACCAAATTTCATAAGCCTGTTGCACTCCTTTTGATAAAATGCCCTTTGCTCCAAAGCTTGTGTCGTAAAACAATTGACCCATCGAAAAGCTGACAGAACCACCTGAGCCGAATAAATTACCACCTGAACTGCTAAATGAATTCTGTGCTCCGAAATGAATTGGAAGTCCGACAAGAATACAGAAAATACAAACTGTAATTTTTGATTTCATGGTCGTATTAATGAAGGAAAATAATTCCCTTTCAAAGGGAAAATGTCAGAGTTAATGGAAGCTCACTAATAGCTTCGCCCGGTGTAGTGAGTATGCAAAAGTGCATGAGATTTTTCTCCAAGAGGCGTTTGCAGAAACTCCTCGTAAAGAGCAATAATTTCCGGATTTTCGTGTGATTTTCGTTTTGATTTATGGGCGTCTTCGTAATAAATAGATTCTGCCCGTTTTTGTCGGATAGCGGCGTTGGTGGGTATAGGCTGTCCACCACCACCGAGGCACCCTCCGGGGCAGGTCATCACTTCTATAAACGTGTAGGGCGATGTGCCATTTTCAATTTGTTCCAATAGTTTGCGTGCATTCAGTAAGGTATGTGCTACGGCCACTTTTATAATGGTACCATTCAAATTGATTTCAGCTTCTTTTATTCCTTCGAAACCTCTAACAGCCGAAAAATTGATATTGTCCAGCGTTTGTCCGGTAAAAGCTTCGTAGGCGGTACGCAGTGCAGCTTCCATCACTCCGCCGGTAGCTCCAAACAGTACGGCGGCCCCGGTGGATTCACCCAGTGGATTATCGAAATGTTCTTCCGGCAAATGACTAAAGTCAACGCCTGCTTCCTTAAACATTCGTGCCAGCTCGCGGGTGGTCAGCACATAATCCACATCGCTGAAATGATCTAAAGCCTGTAGTTGTAGTGTTTCTTTCCAATAGCCGAAAGCGCTGTCCATTTCGGGGCGATGCGCTTCAAATTTTTTAGCCGTGCAGGGCATCACCGACACAACCACGATATTTCGTGGGTCAATTCCGGTTTTTTCGGCATAATAGGTTTTGGCAATGGCGCCAAACATTTGCTGTGGCGATTTGCAGGTAGATAAATGCCGAAGCAATTTGGGATAGAAATGTTCGATAAATTTGATCCATCCTGGCGAGCAGGAGGTGATCATGGGCAAATTATTATCGAGTTTTATTCTGCGAATGAGCTCATTTCCTTCTTCAATGATCGTGAGGTCGGCTGCAAAGTTGGTGTCAAAAACTTTAGAAAATCCCAGTCTACGCAGTCCTGAAACCATTTTACCAGTCACCAGACTTCCATCGGGCATTCCCATTGCTTCGCCAATGGCTACCCGCACTGCAGGGGCAGTTTGTACCAATACTGTTTTTGCCGGATCCTGCAATGCACTCCACACTTGTGCTGTTGATGATTTTTCGGTAATCGCGCCTGTTGGGCAAACCAAAGCACATTGACCACAATTGGTACAGGCCACAATGCCCAATCCGAAATCCAGAAAAGTGCTGATATGGTTTTGCTGTCCCCGTCCGGCAAAGTCAATGGCCTTCACGCCCTGAACATCGGCACATACAGCCACACATCGTCCGCAAAGGATACATTTTTCCGGGTCTCGTACGAGCGATTGTGAGCTTTCGTCTTTGGCTTGTTTTATTTTTCGGGTTCGCACGAAGGGGTTTTCGTGCACGCCCAATTCAAAAGTGAGTTCCTGTAGTTCGCAACTTTGGTTGCGGGCGCAGGTGAGGCATTCCTGTGGGTGGTTGGCTAAAATCAGTTCCAGGTTGGTTCGTCGTGCTTCCATTACACGCTGGCTCGAAGTGCTGATTTCTATTCCTTCTGAAACCGGACTGATGCATGAGCGAACCAGATTTTTGGCTCCTTTTACTTCCACAACGCATATTCCGCAGGAGGCGTTGTGCGATACGTCCTGCAAATAGCAGAGCGATGGAACATGAATACCGGCTTCGCGACAGGCTTGCATGATGGTGATCCCGTCCTGAACTTCTATTGGTTGCTTATTAATGATGACTTTCATAGTGCTCTGATTTTTGAGGTTACTTATTTCAGCCGCACATCACAGCGCAGGCAGCGTTCCACTTCGTTTCTGGCTTGTTCTCCGGTGAGTCCGCACGCTACTTCATGAAAATTTCCTACCCGCTCTTTTACGGTTAGCTTTTCCGGTTCATTTTTTTGTGCAGGTTTGGGGTTTATCGGCACATTGTTCTGATAAATAAACTCTTTGAAAAGCAAATGGAACCGCCTTTCATTCATGAGCTTGAAGTCAATACTTTCAGCTGCTTTTCTGGCCATCCCCATTGCTTCGGCTGCCGTTGAAGGACCTGTGACAGCATCGCCTCCGGCAAAAATATTCGCGCGTGAAGTCTCAAATGTAAAGGCATTGACAAGGATTCGCCCATCTTCAGTGCAGTTAAAACCATATTCATCCAGCGATGACGCATGAACGCGTTCGCCAATAGCCATAATAACGGAATCGCACTGAATATCTTCAAATCGTCCTGTAGATACCGGTTTGCGGCGCCCCGAAGCATCTATGGTCCCGCCACTCATAATTTCCACTGTTAGTGCTGACACCTGGCTTTTGGCATTGCTTTTGATGGCATAAGGAGCAGCCAGAAAATGGAAGTTGATTTTTTCGGCATCCGATTCAAAAATCTCGGCTTTATTGGCAGGCATGTCTGCTTTTTCACGTCTGTACACCACGGTTACGTCTTTGCCCAGTCGCCAAATACTTCGGGCGGCGTCAATGGCCACATTCCCTGCGCCAACAATCACAACTTTTTGCCCCAGCTTAGGAGTCTTTCCGAGTGCCAGTTGTTTCAGTACTTCTGTGCCAGCAAACACTCCCTGCGCTTCTTTGCCGGGAATATTCAAATCAATATTTTTCCAGGCTCCAATGGCGAGGTAAATGCAATCGTATTCCCGCTCAAGTGACTTAAGACTGATGTCGGTGCCAATTTTTTTATTGAAATGAAACTGAACGCCCAGCTTTCGGATAAATTGTAACTCTTTCTGAAGTACCGATTTGGGTAAGCGGTATTGCGGAATGCCAAACCGAACTACACCACCGGCTTCGGGCAAGGCATCGTACACTACCACCTCGTGACCGAGCCGGATCAGATAATAAGCAGCTGTTATACCTGCTGGTCCGGCACCAACGATGGCTATTTTTTTAGCTGTTGGAGCTAATTTTTCTTTTATGAGTTTGTTGTAAATGCCGTTTTCTTTTCCCAATTGGTACATGGTGTCGGCCAGATACCGGTGTATTTCGCCTTGCGAAACAGGTTCGTCAATCATTTCGCGCCGGCAACGCATCTGACAGTGGAAATGGCAAATGCGACCAATGGTACCCGGAATAGGGTTGTCTCTTAAGGTCAGTTCAAAAGCCTCTTCCAATCGATCTTCCTTAATCAATTCGATGTATCCGGGGATGTTCATGTGGAGTGGACAACTGTTTTCGCACAATGCCATAAATAACGATTCGCAAACACCTGCATGACAACGTTTTTCCTGAATATGTTCTTCGTATTCATTTCTGAAGTATTTCAGGGTCGATAATATGGGATTGGTTGCGGTTTGGCCAAGTCCGCAAATGGAAGTGTCTTTAATGGTTCTGCCAAGCAGTTCCAGCATGGACAAGTCGCTCATCGAACCATGACCCTGCGTTATGCGATTGAGGATGGCCAGTGCCTGAGCTAAGCCTTCGCGGCAAGGAGTGCATTTTCCGCAGGATTCGCCTGCATTAAATTCCAGAAAATAGCGGGCTACATCCACCATACAATTGTCCTGATCCATTACCACCATGCCACCAGAACCCATAATGGCGCCAAGCGAAGCCAGCAATTCGTAATCAACCGGTGTGGAAAAATGTTTTACAGGAATGCAACCGCCGGATGGACCACCGGTTTGCACGGCCTTTACACGTTTATTGGTTCCGGTGCCTCCGCCAATTTCAAACACAAATTGTTCGAGTGTTGAACCCAAAGGTAGTTCGACCAATCCAGTGTTCTTTACTTTTCCTACCAATGAAAATACTTTTGTTCCCGGACTTTTTTCAGTGCCGGTTTTTCGAAACCATTCTCCTCCATTGTACAGAATCACAGGTATATTGCACCAGGTTTCCACATTGTTGATATTGGTGGGTTTTCCGTGAAGCCCACATTGAGCAGGGTAGGGTGGACGTGGCGTCGGTCTGCCAGCTTTTCCTTCGATGGAGGCAATCAGCGCTGTTTCTTCGCCACAAACAAACGCGCCGGCTCCTTCCACTACTTGTAAATGGAAACTGAAACCTGAATCCAGAATGTTGGTGCCGAGCAAACCCAGTTCTGTTGCTTGTTCGATGGCCATTTTTAGCCGTTTTACAGCCAATGGGTATTCTGCTCTCACGTATGCTATTCCTTCCGATGCCCCCATAGCATAGGCTCCAATCAGCATTCCTTCGATCAGCATATGCGGATCGCTTTCTATTTCGTTGCGGTTCATGTAGGCACCCGGGTCGCCTTCATCAGCGTTGCAAATAATGTATTTCTGGTCTGCTTTGGTTTGATGCATGATTTCCCATTTCAGTGCGGTTGGAAATCCGGCTCCTCCACGGCCTCTCAACCCCGCCGATTTAATTTCGGCTATAACATCAGTAGGTTGAAGGGTAGTCAAAACTTTCGATAAAGCACAGTAACCACCCACAGCGATATAATCCAGAATTTCTTCAGGGTCAATTAACCCCGCATCCCGCAAAACGATTTTTTGTTGCCCTTTGAAAAATGGAACTTCGTTCCAAAGAGACACATTGGCAAATCCATTGCCGAAGAGTATTTTCGAAGTCCGAAAATCCCATTCATCTATTTTGCAAAGCAGTTTCTGAGTGCAAAGTTTTTGTTTGATAACAGCATCAATGATTTTTGCCGCATCTTTCTCAGTTACTTTGCTGTATATCAGCATTGGCTGATGGGGTTGATATAACATCACAAGGGGCTCTTCGGCACAAAATCCAAAGCAACCAGCTTGTTTCAGGATTATATCGATTTGTTTGTCAAGGATTTGTTTCCAAAAATATTCATAGATCAAATCAGCTCCGTTACCAATACCGCATGTGCCCATTCCAACAATCAGCATGGGAGTAGCAGGGCATATCCGTTGGATATTTTGTTGCTGTAGATAGGTTAGTTCGGATGATTTCATGGGTACTATAGATGAAGGTGTAACAGAATGATGGAAATAAGAACCGGGAATTTAGCGCCAAAGGGCATTGTTTCAGGGACGTTTGGAGATGCCTTTCAGAATTTTGCTGAGTTTCTGTGAGTTCACATTGCTGTGAATAGTTCCATCTACCGAAATCACAGGTGATTGTGCACACTGGCCAAAGCAAGCAACTATTCGGATGGTATATTCGTTGTCAGGAGTTGTAAATCCGCTTTCAGCGTTGCTTTCATCATACCGGAATCCGAGCAGCTGTCCCACTTCTTCAAGCAATGCTCTGGAGCCTTTTGTATGGCATGCAGTGCCCCGGCAAACTACAATGGAGTGTTTCCCCTGGGGTTTCAGATTGAAGAATGAGTAAAAAGTAACAACATTGTACACTTGTGTGTAGGGTACGCTGAGTTTTTTTGAAAGGGCAATTAAGGTCTCAGGAGGAAGAAATTTCAAAGGATTTCTTTCTTGCGCTTCTTCCAGGGTAGAAAGCAACGACCCTGGTTTGTTGCGGTGTTTCAGGATGATTTCATCCAGTACCGTCTCGGGTATAGTGGGGTACATAAGTGTTCTCATAACTGAAATTTTAAAGGTAGTTGTCCGATAAATTATGAGAAAGTAGTAATTCTTTGAAAAAAGTAATTACATTATGTCAGCAAATATAGTGGAATATTGAATAGCTGATTCATGTTGATGTGTATTTTATGATTCTAAGAGAGATTTTCTGACACTTTGTTTGAATTGTATACAACAAATGCCCGACTTTTCGGGCATTTATCATTATTTTACGATATCATTTATCCAGTCAAAAACTGTAGTGAGAGCAGTTGGCGAAATTGTTTGTTCAATGCCAGCGTACTCGTTGGGCGACCCGGTGGTGCACTCTTGTAGGAGGTGGTTTAAACCCGGTAATTCTTTTACTGTGTATTTTTTATTTCGCCCTTTCTCCAGAGCATTGTTGATTGCAGGTATATTTATATCGGGTGGTACCTGCAAATCCTTACTGCCAATGACTGCAAGTACGGGACACCTAAGTTGCTCGAGAGTAGGAGCAGGGTTGTATCGGATAAAGGTCAACATCCATGGATTGATCAGTTGCTTTATTAGCGATTCGGTATTCAGTCCCTTCTGATTTTTAAGTTCAGGATGTTCGGCAATCGTCTGATTCAGGTAGTGGCTTAATTTCGTTTTTAAAGTATCGTTATTACTATTGCTGTTCACTAACGCATAGATTTGCGAGTTCATTTTGCGGCTTAAACTTATTTCTTTTTCAGCTTCGCCATTTGCTCTGGCAATCAATTCTTGTTGATGCAGAAGGATATCAGCACCTGAAACTCCCGGGCCTGCCAGCATTACCACAAATGCAATATCCTTATTTTTAGCAGCCACAATGGGGGCTATCAGTCCACCTTCGCTGTGTCCCATCAATCCTATTTTTGAAGCATCAATATCTTTTCTGGTTTTCAGATAGCTTACTGCGGCTTCCACATCGGTTGCAAAATCAAATGTCGTTGACGATTGAAAATCTCCCTTCGACTCATAGCATCCACGGTCGTCATAGCGCAATACTGCTATGCCGTTTCGGGTCAGGTAATCTGCCCAAATCAAAAATGGTTTATGTCCCAATAGTTCTTCATCTCTGTTCTGAGGGGCACTGCCCGAAATTAGAACTACTACCGGGAAGTTGGACCCTTTATCGGGCTTTGTAAATGTACCCGCCAATGCGAAGTTATCTTTCTTGTTTGTAAATTGTACTTCTTCTGAATGGTATGGGTATGGTTTCGACGGCTCCTGAGGCCTTATTTGATTTTGTATTACCATAACTTTCCTACTCATTGGTAGGGCAAATGATTGCCCCGCCTGAGTAAAAGTACCAGATAGAGAATCTTTGCCTATTAGAAGGGCACTGTATTTAATTTGTGCGGCATCTAATTCTATTGTTATGCGGTTATTTTCAAATGTAGTTTTTGACATTGCTATTCCTTTGGCTCCCTGGTCGGGACTATCCATCGTAGCAGAGTAACCATTGGCTGTTGAAGTAATATGGAAAACCAATCGAAGTTGAACAGAACCAATTTTTAATATTCCATTCCAATCACCTGATATGTTTTGTGCTGTCAGAGTAGAGAATGAGGCACAGATTATCAGACTTATAATTAATTTTATTGTTGTTTTCATTTACTTATTTGATCAGATAGTGAATCATAATTTTTGATACGATTTCAGCCAGCAATAAAGCCGCAATAAACCCGATTGTTAATTTGCTTCCTTTACTCCCGGTCGAAACTTTAAATGCATTAAACATCAGTGCTATAGACCAAATGGTGATAGGGATGATCAGTAAAGTAACCACAATAAATGTAGCTGAAGTCAGAAGAATTATCGGGTTTTCGATAATTGCCTTTTGATCAGGCACAGTGGTGAAAAAGCCAAGCAGTACAGCTAGCAATATCGGGGTTTTCGCTAAACTAATTGTTCCTGCAATGTCAACTATCCTAAAGCTTTTACTGATGGCAAATGCAGCTATTGTCATGCAAACAATCAGGCTAAAGAAGCTAATGCCCGTGAACATTGCTGTGTGAGTAAATGTGGTCTGTTGTACCAGATGAAGGTCAAGAGCACCGTCGGTTACAGCATTACTAAATCTTCCGATCAAAGCTGTAGCTATAGCTGTCACGCCCCCTAATCCCAATGCTTCCCATCCTGCAATTTTGTGGAATGGGTTGAAAATCAATTTAAATATTTCCTTGTTTCTCATGACTTTTAATCTTTTCTATGACATCGTTCAACATATTACGCACGGTGGGGTAACTAAGTTTCAGTTCGGTAGCCATTTCTTTCAGACTTCCACTGTTAATGACAAATCTCGTAATGAACTGCTGGTCGTTTTCAGATAAGGTGGCCAGCACCGGAAGATCGTATGAGCCGCTAACTTCAGTTTGGCATTGCTCACATTTCAAACTTTTTACTTTGAGCTGTGCCTGACAGCTCGGACAATTTACAGGTAACATAGCTTTGTTGTTTTATTCGCTGCAAATTAAAATGAAATATTTGAAATATCAAACACTTATTGAATAATATTTATTTGTTATTGAATAAAGTTGAATATTTCTTTGATTTAGTGCAAAAAAAAGAGACCTTCATTGAGATCTCTTACTATAATTGATGCTGAAATGTTAGCTAATAATGGTTGCAACGACTTTACGGCTTCCGCCCCGATTCCGGAATTCGCATAAGTATATTCCCTGCCAAATGCCCATATTTAATCGCCCATTAGTGATCGGAATTGTTAGCGACACACCAGCAATGCTTGATTTTGCATGTGCAGGCATATCATCATCTCCTTCGGAGGTATGGGTGTAATAGGGTTGTTTTTCAGCAATCAGTCGGTTGAATATTTGCAGCATATCCGTTTGTACGTCAGGATCAGCATTTTCATTAATCGTCAGTGCAGCAGATGTATGTTTCAGAAAGATATTTAAAAGTCCGTATGTCGGCAACTTTGGAAGTTGTGATACAATCTCGTCGGTTACTAAATGAAAACCGCGGCTTCGTGGACGTAGCGAAAATTCAACTTGTGTAGTCATTTTATACTGTTGATTGAGGCTGAATATGTTTTTTCTAAAGAATAACAAATATACCAAAAGTCAAGGTTGAATGTTCATGACTGCATTTTTTTTATAATTTTTTGGCACAACAGCGTTTGCACTCCCCCTCTCACGCCTAAATACAATAGAAAGGAAAACCATAATGCGTGGTTTCCAAGTTGACTTCGTAGTGAGAAATAGCTGA
>JBJOOU010000270.1:0-7791 GCA_046051105.1 Bacteroidota bacterium | reverse complement strand
TTATGATATTTCTCACTTCGTTCGAAATGACAATCAGTCATTTGTGTTTTATAAGGTGGTTGGTTGGCAGCGAAGCCGCCAACCAACCACCTCCTTTTATCTGTATGTATAAGTCTTTGTCATTCTGAACGAAGTGAAGAATCTAAAACTATTTACCGGACAATAGTTATTCCCATTCCACTTTCAAATCTTTGATCAGCGTTGCACCACCACCCACAGTCCCGGTATGCTGAATGCCAAATCCACCAAAATTATTCGGAGTAATAGGCATGCTCATTTCCAGGTTTTGTTTTACTTCCGGTCGGTTCGGAACGATATAATATGGTTTTGTATTGGTGGCGGTGGCTCTTAAAATATTTCCTTTTACTTCAAGTGTGATAGCACAATCGGGGCGGAAACAGTCGGCCGTTACGGGTTCACTGATGGGTTTAGCAATGCCGTTTTCATACTTCATCAATATAAAATCAATGGCATCACCGTATTTGGTGGTTCGAATCAGTCGCAAGGCATAACCTGTTAACTTTTTGTTGTCAAACTTTATAAACACGTCCATGTATTGCTGACGCGCACTGCTGAAACCCTGTCCTGCAGTCTTCCCTGGTATGGCAGTAAAGCTGATTTTCATGTTGCCAAATTGGGCTCCCACTGGCGTGTATCGCAGTCGTGCACCTTTTGTAGCCATCACGAGTCCGGTGTCTTGGGCAGCACCATCTTCGCCACGACCATAGTACCAGGGATCGCGCGAGTTATCCGCTTTCCAATCGTAAGTGTCTGCAGGTGCATAACTATCCAGGGTCCAATAACCGGATTTGACGATGGGTTGGTACGCAGTAGGGAGAATGGCTAAATTGGGTTCAATGTGCCTGTCGATGGAATTTTGCGGATCAAAATGAATGCGATTTTTAGTGACAAAGCGGATAGGCTTGCCCGCTTTGCTGCGAATATGTTTGGACGAAATTTCGGCCATCAGGTAGCAACCCATATCGCCCGGTTGGAGCGTGTAGGTGTTGGTGGGCTTTCCAAAACGGGATGTGGCTACTTCTATGGCATCAGTACATTTGGCATCGTTGCAACGAAACCACCTGATAATTGATTGATCGGCATATTTACTTTCCAATGCATAAGCCAATACTACTTTTCTTCCTTTTTCAAAACGAAGTTGCGGTTGTTTTTTGAATGCCGGTGCCTCCAGAATGGGGGGCAATACGGTGAGTTCTGTTGCGGCTTCAAGTCCTTCGGCAGTAGTGGCAGTGATGATTACTTTTCGGGCGAAATCAGTTGAATTATTCGGCATTATTTCGCAATTTCCATCTGCCAATGGTTTTAGAATAACAAATGAATCGGCATTACAAGCCCATTGTACGGCAACTGGTGCATAGTCATAATTGCCAAACCTTTTGGCGGTCACTTTTAATAAGGCTATGTTTTTGGATGTTTCAATGCTGTCGGTCGATGGTTTGATAATCAGTTGAGTGGGTATGTTACAGTAAATTTTTCCTGTGAACTGTTCCTTTTTTAGCACAATTTCTTTTATCTGCATCGGATCCCAATCGTCATTGCCGCGAAGCAAATTGTAGGTATTGTACAGCATCTGTCCATCGTATTCGAAACGATATGCATCCTGCAATCGTTTTTCAGCCAACTCAACTGTATTGGCAGGATGATGTGTGCCAATTTGGTAGTCTAAATTATTGAATGTTTGATGATAAGCATAATTTCGTGTGTCGGCAGATGGTTTTTCTTTCCAGCCGATGTAGCTACAGTTTTCGCCCGTCCACCGGCAATCGATAGCGGCAACTGGTCCCCGCGTTTTGACGAGGTATTGCTCACCCCGCGTTAGCGAATGGATATCACAATTGAGCAGTACGGCTCCGGTGCCTTCTGTTCCCCAAAAGGGTTTAGAAGAATAAAAGTCAAAATCGCAATTCAAATAAACAGCTGTAGGTGCCAGTGCATCGTCGGTGCATTCGAAATGGCAACGGTCGAACAAGGTGCGCTTGCCACCCGTCATGGGGCAGAGGTTGAGCCGACTCACAAAACGACAGTTGCGCGCCACAATTTTATCGCCAAAGCAGAAAGCAAGTTGTGCCTGTACGATGGCAGTGCCGCGTTTCGGTCGGTTGAGAGACTGATTAGTCGGGTAAATCAGATCGATATTGCAGTAATTGCCAAAAGTGACATTCTCTGCAGTGGTTCCGTCGCCGGTGATACAAAGCATGGTAAAATTGCCTTTTGCACCCATCGTTTGTCCGCGGTTACTGGCCAGAATCACCTCTTTAGGATCGTTGGTCAGTCCTATAAATTTGAGCCAGTTGCATTTTATCTCCAGACCAAAAGGTGTACCATTCAGTTGTTTGGGTTCGCGTATGGCCGGATCGTCCGGATTGTCGATCCAATACACCCAGGGCGCAATGTAGACTGTCATGGGTTCCTGTTCTGTGCCATCGGTCAGGTGTTTTGCAGCTTCGTTGATGGAATTGAAAACGTATGGCTGTCGAGCAGCTTCGGCATCCGTCAATCGCCCATCAATATAAAAAGCATGTGGCCCGAGAGCGATTTCATGGCCTTGAAAGTTGATTTTCCCATTACCGCAGCGACTATTGACCGGTTGAGCTTGAGCATAAGCAATATTAATCAATATCAAAAAGATCAGGAATAATAGATGACTGATTCGATTCATGATATTATTTCGGTTTATTCTTATTTAATATTTCGATTAGCCGTAGTAAATATTGCTCTATATCTTCGTTCTCAAATCTGGTTGAATTATTGATCAACGAACTGAACGAATCAATTAGTGCCCCATTTCGAATAAAATTTTCAGTCAGGAGTTTTTTATCGTTTGTTTCCCAATACTGACTTTCATCATTCATTATAAAATCAGATAGATATTTTTTTGATATATATCTGAAAATGCCAATAATGAGTTGATGAATTTCAATCCCTGTGTATTGAGTTTTGGTGGAGGTTATGTATAGATTACTTTGTTCTGGGTCGTTGGCAGCGTCTTTCCATGCTAAGAATGAAAATATGCCACAAAGTTGGGTAGTACTCAGAAAGCTAAAACTCACCGGTTCACATTGAGGAGGTGAAAAGTCAATTCCATACAAATTACCGTCGTGATGATGATTCGAAGGAGTTGCCGGTGGAAAATTTCGTTCATAAATATGGTATTTCCATTGGTGAACTTTGGCAATGTCTTCCACTTCTTCAATCAGATTTTCGAGCTGGTCGGGTTGAGCTAACCGCCCCGAATAATGAATGCTTATTCCCATGGTTGTTCCCCCTCCCATGGATCTTTGGGCGCTTCTTTTTCACCACGAATGATGGCAAGTATATCTGGTATTTCTTCCGGAGTCGGAACTCCAGAACACAGATAATAGCTCTCGTTTACAGAAACTTGTGCTTCGTTACAGGGAATAATGATTGAATCAATATATTTCCCCAGAACAATATGAGCAGGTAAAAGTAACTGAAAACCTGCATATTCTTCAGTATGTGTTACATTCTCGATGATACCACCGGATGCTTCTACCTTATTAAAAATGATTGTTTCGATCACTTCGCGTTCGGCATCAGTGAAACTTTTCCGTTCTTCGTGAATGAGTATGGTGTAATATCTTAGCAGGTTTTTTTGCGGTCCCAGTCCGGTGTAGATTAAATCTGGCCCCTCATCTTCATCGTTGCATACTGCCCCATGGAGAAAGAACCCACATTCCATAAGCGCAGTATCGGCTATTTCTGAAAGCCCCGGATCGGGATGATTGGCATAGGCTTGAAGTAGTTCGTAGGCAGCAGTATCAGCTCTGTGTGCCAAGGCATGTAGCACTTGTATTTTCTGATCTGTGCTTTGAACGGGATCATATAAAACAGCGCTGTATGCCAGTAATTCCTCGTCAGCTGCATTCATAATATTAGATTTTAAGTGTTGTTAAAGGTTGAATTTATTCTCTTTTTTTATCACGTTTCAGTTTCATGTAAACTCCAATCACGATATAGCTGAGAACAGCTACAGCAATGACTGTGAAAATTAATTGTCCGATTGGATCAACGCCTGTCGTACTGGAGTAAGGGCGGGCAGCCCGTTCTCTTGTCGCTATGGCTTCATTTGCCTGAAGAAGTATAAAAAATAGATGTATAAACTGCGTTTAGAATAATACCTCAGTTTTTAATTATACCTACTCACATAATAATTGAAATACGAACAGGTGTTTTTTACTTCCTGATAATAAGCCGTAGAGCTGTATTGTGCCAGTTCCTTGAAGTAGCGCCGATCTTTGATCAATATTTCTGAGTTTTCCATCCAGTCATAGCCGTTCTTGTTGAAAATGGTGATGTCATGCATTTCCTGTTCGCATTTGGAAAGGGCAAAAAGAATGCGGGCCTTCAGCTCCCGGTCAGCTGTTTGTTTGAGTGCCGATTGCAGGTACATTTCCGAAAGTGCAGTGCTGTTATCAAAGAAATAATTGACAGCATAAAACTTCAGATAAGTCTGTTTATGGATATCCGGCTTGTTGAAATTGTGATATTTTTCGCCATAATTATTATCACGGTCGAAGCTGAGTACCTGCCGATAATAGCCATAGGCGGTGGTGTTGTAATAGAAATTCCCCAGTAGAAAAGCTGCTTTTGCTGCCGGTTCAGAGTTTCCGTTAGACATTTTTTGCAAGGTCAGAATGGCTCTACAAAGCTCTGTTTTGTTCATTTCTTTGCGGATAAATGAAAAGTCGCTGATATACGAATCGTTCATGATGGTATCTTCGGAGCAGGAGAAGAACTCCCGGATATTTGAGCCGAATATGCGGTAGGAAATACCCGAAAATCCATCGTAATTGGTGACTGGTTGGTAGTAATAATCGCCATAGTCGGCTTTGGTTCGTTTGTTGAACTGACGGAAATTCGGTTTTACCTGTTCGAAACATTGCAGCGCTTTAGCTACTTCTCCTCTTTGCAGGTAAATGGTGCCCCGCATGTTCAGTATATAGCTTTCCACATCGAAGTGAATCGGATGCTTCTCTTCTGCCGATACAGGTGGTACCATCCATTTAACGAGGAGTTTTTCGAAATCGTTTTTATCTTTTTTCTGATACAAGGAATCTAGCGCATCAAGTAAGTTCATATCCGGATTCGATTCCAGGGCTGTCAGATTGTTATTCATCAAAAATGATTTAGCATAATCGCCTTGTTGTAAATAACGTGAACCCAGTGCATCGAAAATAAATTTAGAATCGTACCAACTTTCGTGTGCCACATCCTGAAAGGCTTTCAGATGTTTGTCTGCCAGCATTCGTTCGGTTGCGTCTGTGATGTGTGCGGGTTCACATACGTCGATAAAGAGTTGTAAATCTTCTTTTTGTTTCGCATAAAGTGGATTGATTTCTTTCACTTTACTCAGATAGGCACGCGATTTTCCATACTCTTTACTCAGAAAATAGAGATAAGCGGTGCTCAGATTCCAGTAGTCGGGCTGTTTCAGGCGGGCATCGGTAGCCACTGTTTCCGAAAAATGACATAGTTGCTGAAAATAGTTGGCCGATTTTGGAGCTGGCAATAAGGGAAAGCTTTTATCGGCGGACTGCATAAATGTGCTATCATTGATTTCCCAGGGCGAACCGGTGGGTATCATCGAACGCTCCAGCTGATTAATTGCCCGTGCCATCAGCACTTTGGCTTGTATAGCGTCCGGCGAAGTTTGCACAATGCGGTTGAGCATCGAAAGCGGATTGTTGAACTTTGGCAAGCCCATCATCATAAACAGGTTGTTTCGTTCTTCGGTGGTTTTCATTTGCGTAAGCAAATAGCTGTAATTGACCGTTTGGCTAAATTTAATCGATTGGTAAGCAACGGTTTTTCGCGATTTGAGATGAAGAAATACGTTCAGAAAATCGAGATTGGCCGCATTGTATCGTTTTAGTCCCGCAGTGGCACCTGCTTTTTGCTCCACTGCATAATAATAGATGGCAGGACGGAGTTTCAGTGGTTCTACGTAAATGTTGAAATTCTGAATGGCTCCGATATAGTCCTTTTTGTAATGTGCCAAACGAACCAGCTGGTAGCCATAGCGCAGCTTTATTTCTTTGTCCTTCACGATTTTCCATTGTCCTACCAATATCCGCGAGGTGGCAGCATAGTTGAGCGAGTCAATAGGATTTTTCCCATTGTAGTTCCAGGCGCTTTCGTTCAGAATGTCCGTCATGTAGCGTTCCAGCTTTTTGGCATTAATCAGGTATTCCAATGATTCGGCATATTTCCTGGTAAATGCAGGAGTAAGAAAGCTGAGTTGCTTGTCATTCACTTTTTTGCCGGACAAGGCACTGCGTAGTTCGTATTTGTTGGACTTCATCACCAGGTAGTGGGTGTTGCTGTAGCTGAGCCCGAAATACTGTTGCCACTGTTCAATATTATCGTCATTCACCAGGCTTGAATCCTGAGCATAAAAACCGGCACCATAGGTCAGCAGAAACGGATAATACTGCTTGTCGGTAATCAGTTCCTGCATAAACAGGTTGTAATAATCATAATCCGGATCGTAATCGGCACAGGCCTTTGCAGGACGGATGGCCAGCGTAAGCAACATGACAAGGAATACTATTTTTTTCATGACCGAATGTTTTTTAAAGTGTTTGGATGGGAAATCTGTTCAAAAATTTCCCGTCGAGATGATAATAAATGATGGAATAATGACTGTGTACTTTTTCCTGAAAATAACGTACTGCCTGCTGAATAGTTGCCGGATTGATTTCTTCGGCACGTACTCTAAAATCTTTGTTGAGAAATAGCCCGTTCAGCACCATGTCGCTACAGGTTCTGAATGTGCCGTCAGCCATCGGTTCCAGGTCTTTGTTCTGTTCCAAATCTTTGCGGGTAAGTCCGTTGATAAGCTTGTATTTGCCCATATGATTGCTCACCACCGCCCATGAGTACAAAGGCAATGCCAGATCGAAGGGGAGGGGGTAGCTGTCGATACGGCTGCAATATCTTTTCAGCAGTTCCACATCCAGTATAGAATTTCCGGTGCTTATTTCGTCGGGGTTGGTGGTTGCATAACACATAATGACGGCTCTATCCACCGGCGGTACACCCGTTTTCTCAAAATATCTGAGCTGGTGCAGGCGTACGGTGCAGGATAGGCGTTTTCCCGATTGCTTTTTCAGTGCTTTCAGAAAGGCAAAGTAAGCTGCCCGGGTGGACAATGTCCAGTCGCAATCGATTTGAATTTCCTTTACGGGACTGATTTTGTTGCTATCGCAAATTTGCCGGATCAGGCCGTTTACCTTGCCTGCCAGTTGCTGATTGTTGGTGAGAGTACTGTTTTCGAAACAGCGATTGGTGATAAATACCACGGGAATATAATTAGTCTTCAGTTGCGTGGCGTCAAAACCCTGTATCATCCCCAGTGGCAATGGCAGCCCTGTTTCATTGTCCACATCGAACAGGCGGATATAGAGTTTTTTAGCCTCCAATGCCTGAAAATACCGGTGCTCCACCGTATCGATCTTTACCCTGCTTTTCCAGTAATAAAAAGCCCTGGGGTGATCGGTGCGGGTGCAGGCCGATAAGATGATCAGCAAAAATACTACTATATTCAGATGCAGTAACTTCATGATCAATGTTGTTTATTCATACTTCAGCAGCAAGTCGTTGACTTTTTTTTCTGAATAGATATTTATTGTTTTAATCTTTGATAAGATGGGGTACAAAGCGGCTCATATTGTCGGTAATCAACCCTTTTGTTTCCCTAATACCAATGCCTGCCGCTTCCTGCCCTACAATCCAGCTACCGATAAGCGG
>JBJOOU010000269.1:0-9805 GCA_046051105.1 Bacteroidota bacterium | reverse complement strand
AATTCATTGTTATGAATAAATTCATTGTATTCATTTTTCTCATACTCGTTGCGTTGAATGGTTTCTGCGAAAAAAGGCCGTTAGTTAATAAAGGAGTTGAGTTCTTGTATTCTTTAGAAGAAGAGAATTTATTGGGCAAAGTTCAGGAAATGACTCTTTTTAAACAAGAGGTTATTGGATCAAATTATAAACCGAAAATAAAGTATAAAAACAAGGTTTTCAACGCTGCTGGTCGATTATTGCATGATGAAAAGCTTGAAGATAATGGAAAACTACATGTTATTGACTCTGTTTTTTACTATAATAATCATGTTTCAGAACTAAGAACGGTTTTTAAGTACGATAATCCGACTGAATGGGGGAATCATCATTTTAAATATATTTATGATGATGATAAGAATCAAATTACGGCAAGTTTAGTTCAACGATCTGTCAGAGGAGATTTTAAAACAACCTCTCAGGAGCGAATAATTACAACTTATGACAGTTTGCAAAACGCAATAAAGGAGGTAAGAATATCCAATAGTGATACAACTGTTACGATTTCCAAATATACTTACAATGATTTTGGAAAGTACACGGCAATATATCATACTTACAAAACTAAAAGTAAAACTTATGAATATAGCGAGATAGAAGACTATGATTCAAATCAAAATATGACTAAGCAAGAGTTCTTTGACGGCGGCAAAATGAATTATGCCAGGTATTTAAAATATAACGGGTCGGGTAAATATGACATAGAATCCTTAAGAGAAATACTTAATGATTCAGTGTCGTCAATAACTCTCTATGGGCCGAATTTTCTTCAGATAGAAAAGAAGATGTTTAAACGGAGTGAATTACAAACTTGTGAATCTTATCAATATAAGTTCGATTCGCAGAATAACTGGATTGAAAAGAAAGTGCTAACTCAGGACTTTTCCAAAGGGGAATCTGAGGCAAAACTTATCCTTGTTGAGACACGGGAGATAAGCTATTATAAATGAAAAAATTGAAATAACTAATACACAATATAAAACACAAAAAGAAAAGGTCTTGGTGATACTTTGTGTCCTGAGTGCCTTAGTGGCCATTAAATCATGAAAAAAGTAAATGCACACTTACACACCCCTTATTCCTTCAGTGCGTTCAAAAATATTGACGAAGCACTGGATATGGCCGTGGCCGAAGGAGTAAAGGTGGTTGGAATTAACGACTTTTATAGCACCGCCGGTTATCCGGCATGGGCTGAAGGATGCAAAGCCCGTGGCTTGAGTCCGCTATTTAATATTGAATTTATTTCGCTCAATGAGGCCGATCAAAAAGCGGGTCTGCGCGTGAACGATCCGGGAAATCCCGGCCGCACATACCTGAGCGGGAAAGGACTTTCGTATCCGTTTTCGCTGGGTGAACCTTATGCTTCGCAATTGGCAGGCGTAGTAAAGGAATCGAACGCGCAGGTAGAAGCCATGTGCGCCAAGGTGAACGAAATTCTGGCAGCAACCGAAGCGGGTTTCTCACTGGATTTTGAATGGATAAAAAACGACCTGACCAATGGTTTGATCCGTGAGCGTCATCTGGCCAAAGCATTGCGCCTGAAAGCCTATGAATTTTGTCGCAACAACCCGCTGGACTTACGCGTGTTGTTCCATAAACTCTTTGGCGGAAAAGCGTTGCAATCAGACGTGGCTAACCATGCCGGAGTGGAAAACGAAATTCGCGGCAATATGCTCAAAGCAGGTGGAGCGGCTTTTGTACCCGAAGATCCGAAGGCATTTCTTCCGATGCAAACCGTTTGCGAAATTATCGTTGCCGGTGGTGGTATTCCTACCTACCCATTCCTTGCCGACGATGCCAAAGGCGGTTATACCGACTTCGAAGGCGACCTGGAACGTGTAGCGAAACAATTGACCGAACGAGGTTTCCACTCGGTAGAATTTATCACCACCCGCAACGGCGTGGAATTGCTCGAAAAATATGCATCGTACCTGCATGAACAAGGTTTTGTGGTGACTTTCGGTAGCGAACACAATACACCGGCCATGGAACCCATCGAACTTTTTGCCCGCAACAGTGCGCCACTTACTGAACGTTTGCAACAAATCAATTATGAAGGTGCTTGCGTGGTAGCAGCGCATCAACACCTCGTGGCTCAGGGCTTGCGTGGCTATGTGGATGCCAACGGACAAGCTGATAGAAGCAAACGGGATGAGTTTATTAAGCTGGGGGATGAATTGATAACAGCCCTAACCCCTAAAGGGGAATAATAAAAGAACCCCTAGCCCCTAAAGGGGAACTATGCAAGTTCGTATTAGTAATCCCTTATTTAAATTAGATCAGATACATAAAAATGAATAATATAGAAAACAAAAATACAGACTTCGCAACTCCCCCTTCAGGGGGGCGGGGGGTCATTCAGGATCTTATTTCAATATCACAATTCTACGGCAGCGATAGCCGTTTTGTAATTGCCGGAGGTGGAAACACTTCGTACAAAAACGCAGAAAAAATCTGGGTAAAAGCCAGTGGTTCGTCATTGGCAACCATCACCGAAGATGGTTTTGCAGTGCTCGATCGTGCCAAACTGAACCTGATGTCAGAAAAATCGTACAGCACTAACACTGCCGAACGTGAAGAGCAGGTGAAAAACGATTTAGCCGATGCTACCATCACCAAAGGCAAACGTCCTTCGGTAGAAACATCCATGCACAATGTGATTGACTACGCTTTTGTGGTGCACCTGCATCCAACCGCTGTGAATGGCCTGATGTGCGGACAAAATGCGGAAGCTGATTTGCTCAAACTCTTCGGTGAAAAAAATGTGTACATCCCCTATACCGATCCGGGCTATGTGCTGTTCAAAGTAGTGGAGGACAAAATCATCGAATACCGCGCTAAATTCAATGAAGAGCCGCAGGTTATCTGGTTGCAGAACCACGGTATTTTCGTTGCTGCCAATAACATTGATGAGATCAAAGTTATTTACGACAAGATACTTTCAACGCTTAGTGAGGGGGTGACTTCGAGTCACCCTCTCACTATCTTCGATATGCCTCGTGCTACTTGCTCCTGTACCGAACAGATTGTTCCTGCTTTGCGTATGTTGCTTTCGAAAGAAAGTCTGAAAACGCTAAAGGTTCGCAAAAACGAATTGGTAAAGTTCTTTTACGACAGCGTGGAAGAGCAAGCCAATATCGCTCGTCCGTTTACGCCGGATGCCATTGTATATTGCAAATCGAACTATATTTTCCTGAACGATGCTGAACCCGAAGCAGTGATTGCTGAAGCTGCGAAACAAATTCCGGCCTTTACCGAAAAGTTCGGTTATCAGCCAAAAGTGATCTTGATCAAAGGTATCGGGATCGTTGCGGTGGGCGACAATGCCAAACAGTGCGACATCATTTTGGACGTGTTCGAAGATGCGATGAAAGTAGCTTATCTGGCGAAATCATTTGGCGGTGCGCACCCCATGACGCAGGCGCAAATCGACTTTATCGACAACTGGGAAGTGGAAAACTACCGTCGCAGCGTGGCTGCCGGAAGTGCTGCCGGTCGTGCCGAAAACAAAACCATCATCGTTACAGGCGCTGCTCAGGGCTTTGGCGAAGGAATTGCCCGTTGTCTGTTGCAACAAGGTGCCAACATTGTTGTAGCCGATATGAACGAGGAAGTGGGACGTGCAACCGTTGAGCGTTTCAACGGCCTGGCCAAAAGTAATCGTGCTATCTTCGTAAAAACCAACGTAAGTGAAATACCTAGCATCGAAAATCTGGTGCACGAAACCGTATGTAATTTTGGCGCTATCGATTGCTTTATCAGCAATGCCGGTGTGCTACGTGCTGGTGGACTGGATGACATGACGCCAGAGAATTTCGAGTTCGTGACCAAAATCAACTACAATGCGTATTTCTACTGCACCAAAGTAGTGAGTCGCATTCAGAAGTTGCAAACCAAATACGCTACGGCCGATTATTACGCTGATATCATTCAAATCAATTCCAAGTCGGGATTACGCGGCAGCAAGGCCAACTTTGCTTATGCCGGTGGTAAATTTGGCGGCATTGGTCTGACACAGTCGTTTGCACTGGAGTTGGCACCATTCCGTATCAAAGTGAATTCAATCTGTCCGGGTAATTTTTACGAAGGTCCGCTGTGGAGCGATCCTGAAAACGGTTTGTTCGTTCAATACCTTCGTGCAGGAAAAGTGCCTGGCGCCAAAACGATTGACGACGTAAAAGCGTTCTATCTGGCACAGGTCCCGATGCAAAAAGGTTGCTCGCCCGAAGACGTTACCAAAGGTGCTCTTTATCTGATGGAACAATGTGGTGAAACCGGCCAGGCATTGCCAATTACCGGTGGACAGGTGATGATGTCATAGAACCAAGAGTCAAGAACCAAGAATCAAGAACCAAGAGTCAAGAACCAAGAGTCAAGAATTAAAAATCTAACTAACCTATCTTGATTCTTGGCTCTTGGTTCTAAAATCTAAAAAAATATGCAAACAAAAGCAATCCGTTTATATGGCAAAAAAGACCTTCGTATGGAGGAATTTGAATTGCCGCAAATCAAGGATAATGAGATCCTTGCAAAAGTAGTGTCTGATTCATTGTGTATGTCGTCTTACAAAGCGGCATCACAAGCTACGGATCACAAACGCGTTCCGAACGATATCGCCGACCATCCGATCATTATTGGTCATGAGTTTGCTGGCGAATTGGTGGAAGTCGGCGCCAAATGGGCCGACAAATTCAAGGCAGGCGATAAATTCTCTATCCAGCCAGCTTTGTATTACGAAGATGGTCCGGTAGGAGTATTGAGTGCTCCGGGCTACAGCTACCAACAGATTGGTGGGGATGCCACCTACGTGATCATCCCGAATGAAGTGATGGAAAAAGATTGTTTGCTGGCTTACAAAGGCGAAGGTTACTATCCGGCGTCGTTGGCCGAACCGCTTTCGTGTGTGATCGGTGCTATGCATGCCAACTACCACACCACTCCGGGAAGTTACGTACACAAAATGGAAATTGTAGATGGTGGAAAAATGGCCATTCTGGCGGGTGTAGGCCCTATGGGACTGGCTGCGATCAACTACGTATTGCGTCGCGACGACCGCAAACCTTCTATTCTGGTCGTTACAGATGTGGATCAGACTCGTCTTGATAGAGCAGCGACTATCCTTCCGGTGGAATTTGCAAAATCGCGCGGAATTGATTTGCGCTACATCAATACATCTGCCATGGCAAATCCTGTGGAAGAGCTGAAAGCGATTACCGGCGGTTATGGTTACGACGATGTATTTGTATTTGCACCCGTAAAACCAGTGGTTGAACAGGGCGATGCGATTCTGGCATTCGACGGATGTTTGAACTTCTTTGCTGGCCCGAGCGATCCTAATTTTGCGGCTTCGTTCAATTTCTACAATGTGCACTATGCCTACACTCACGTGGTAGGAACCAGCGGCGGTAACACCGATGATATGGTGGAAGCATTGGAAATGATGTCGAAAGGTCTTGACCCTGCTGGATTGGTGACGCATATCGGTGGATTGGATGCAGTGATCGAAGCTACCAAGCATCTTCCTGAAATTCCAGGAGGCAAAAAACTGATCTATACGCACATCACATTGCCGTTGACTCCAATCGCAGATTTCGCAAAACTGGGCGAAACCAACGAGGTGTTTAAAACACTGGCAGCAATCTGTGATAAAAACCTTGGATTGTGGAGCGTGGAAGCCGAAACTTATTTGCTGGCTAATGCGGATAAACTTTAAAAATTGTTAGGAAAAAAGCTCGTTTTTGAGTACCTTTGCACCACCTGAAAGGGTCTGGCAAATATGACCCTAAAATACTAAGAATCAATCATACTGAAATTTCGAATATACAGAATTAATATACAAAAAGTATGAAACAATTAGATGTTAGCTTAATGCATCCGAAAGAGCAGATCAATGTGATCATCGGGCGCATTTATCGCAGCGGAATGACCACGACTTCTGGTGGAAATATTTCAATCCGCGACGAAAACGGAGACATTTGGATTACTCCTTCCGGGGTAGACAAAGGTTCACTTACAGTAAAAGACATTATCTGTGTAAAGAAAGATGGAACGATGGTAGGTCCTCACAAACCTTCTTCGGAATATCCCTTTCATAGAGCGATTTACGAAGCTCGTCCTGAACTGACGGCTGTAATTCACGCTCACCCTCCTGGCTTGGTAGCTTTCAGTATTGCTCGTCAGGTGCCTGATACCAACATCGTTCCACAAGCTCGTTATATTTGTGGCGAAATTGGTTTTGCACCTTATGGCTGTCCTGGTAGCGAAGAATTGGGTAAAAAAATCGCTAAAGAATTCGAAAACGAAAAATACCGTGCCGTGATTATGGAAAACCACGGTGTAGTATTGGGTGGTACCGATATGATGGATGCTTACCAACGTTTCGAAACACTGGAATTCTGCTGTCGTACTTTGGTAGCTGCTGGTCAGTTGGGTAAAGTAAACACGCTTACCAGCCAGCAAATTTCACAATACAGCAACCATTTCCCTAAAAATATCACTCCGTTTATGGATGTGGATTATCCTTCTGACGAACGTGCTATTCGTACCGATATGGTAAATATCATCCGTCGTGCCTGTAACCAGGGTCTGATGATTTCTACCTACGGAACTGTTTCTGTACGTTGGAAAGATGACGATTTCCTGATCACTCCACGCGACGTGGCGCGTTGGGATATTTTGCCAAGCGATATCGTTCAGATTAAAAACGGTATGGCTGAAGCTGGAAAAACACCAAGCCGTTCGGTAGCTTTGCACCAACGCATTTATCAGATGAATCCGCATATCAACTCTATCATCTCGACACAACCTGTCAACCTGATGGCGCATGCGGTAAGTCACCAAAAATTTGATGTGCGTACCATCCCTGAAAGCTGGATCTTCCTGCAGGATGTACCTTCTATTGAGTTTGGTTCGTTGTACAGCGACGTAGATGCTATGGCACAAATGTTCCAGTCAAACCGTGTGGTGTTGGTTGAAAATGACTGTGTTATCGTAACCGGTGACAAATTGTTGAATACGTTCGACTACCTCGAAGTGGCTGAGTTTTCGGCTAACTCGTTGGTGATGGCTTCTTCAATAGGACCGCTTCAGCCGATGGGCGATGCGGAAATCGATGAGCTGCGAATTGCGTTCAACGTAAAATAAAATTCCCCCGGAAAGCCTCAAAATAAACGCGTTTTGAGGCTTTCTTTTTTCTGTTTTATCATTCACACAAATTATACAATATGAGTACGAATCGTATCATTCTGAACGAAACTTCTTATTTCGGTCCGGGCAGCCGTGCTGTTTTGGCCGACGAAATCAAAAAACGTGGTTTCAAAAAAGTATTTGTAGTAACCGACAATGACCTGGTGAAATTTGGCGTTGCTGCTCAGGTAACTTCTGTTTTGGAAGGAGCCGGCATTCCTTTCGAAATTTTTTCGGATGTAAAACAAAACCCAACCGTAAAACAGGTAAAAGCAGGTGGCGAAAAATTTGCTGCTTCGGGTGCCGACGTGATTGTGGCTATTGGTGGTGGTTCGCCTATCGATACTTCCAAAGCCATTGGTATCATTGCCAACAACCCTGAATTTGCCGATGTAGTATCGTTGGAAGGTGTCGCCGACACCAAAAAGAAATCAGTGCCCATCATTGCACTGCCAACTACTGCCGGAACAGCTGCTGAGGTAACCATCAACTATGTGATTACCGACGAAGAAAACGTAAAAAAAATGGTGTGCGTTGATCCTAACGATATACCGGTAATGGCCATTGTAGATGCTGAACTGATGCTTTCGATGCCTAAAGGGTTGACCGCTGCTACCGGTATGGATGCATTGACTCACGCTATCGAAGGTTATATCACCAAAGGAGCATGGACAATGTCGGATATGTTCGAACTGAAAGCCATTGAGCTGATTGCCAAATTCCTGCCTATGGTGGTAGAAAATCCAAAAGACGTGGAAGCTCGCGACGGTATGGCATTGGCACAATACATAGCCGGTATGGGATTCTCTAATGTAGGTTTGGGTCTGGTACACGGCATGGCTCATCCACTGGGTGCTTATTTTGATATACCTCATGGCGTGGCGAATGCACTCTTGTTGCCATTAGTAATGCAATACAACATGGCTTCAGCTATCGATAAATATGCTGATATTGCCAAAGCAATGGGCGTTTGCATCGATGGTTTGAGCAAAGAAGCGGCTGCACAGGCTGCGGTAGATGCTGTGAAAGCGTTGGCTGTGAAAGTAGGCATTCCTGAAAAATTGCGTGACCTGAACGTGCCTGAAGATGGTCTGGATAAACTGGCTTTGTCGGCATTCAACGATGTATGTACTCCGGGTAATCCTCGCGAAGTGAAACTGGAAGATGTTTTGGAACTTTACAGAACAGCTTATTAATTCACTCCGAAGTAAAATATTGAAAGCGTTCGGTTAGCAAATAGCCGAACGTTTTTTATATTTGTATTTCTATAATTTTCCCCTATACAATGAATATCCTCTTCTCGCCATCACACATTCCGGCCTTTAATCTGGCGGCCGAAGAATATCTTTTCTTTCAGAAGGAAGAGGATGTCTTGTTACTCTATGTCAATGATCCATCGGTGATTATTGGCAGTAATCAGGCTATTCGCAACGAAGTAAATCTGGAGTTTTGCGAGGCAAATAATATTAGCGTCATTCGCCGCATGTCGGGTGGGGGAGCGGTGTATCACGACCATGGGAACCTGAATTACTGCTTTATCAGCAACAAAGTTGAAGGCCGTTCGGCTCTGAGCGACGACTTTTTGACTCCGGTAGTTACCGTTCTTGCCCAACTTGGTTTGCCGGTTACCATCGGGCATCGAAAGGATCTGTGGCTGGATAAAACCTACAAAATCAGCGGTACGGCCTCTCACGTGGGCAAAATCCGCGAATTGCATCACGGCACTTTGCTTTACGATGCCAACCTAGAACGCCTAGAAACGGCTTTGCACCCCAAAATGATAGACACCACCATTAAAGCCATCCCATCGGTTCGCAGCACAGTAAAAAACATGCGCACCTGGTTGGACGAACACAGTAATTCCACGCTTGAGCCAGAGGCTTTTTTTGCACTTCTCACCAAAAAATTTCAACATTTACTTCAGGTTAATGAGTTGCCCCGTTTCAGTAACGACGAACTTTCAGCAATCCACACATTGGCGCTGACCAAATATGTTTCGGAAGACTGGACTTTTCGGAAATAGAGGCTTGTTTTGTATTTCTAGGTTTCATCTCAATTTCAACTTCCTTTCTCATTAATTTGTTTATATATTACATTTGGATAACAAAAATGTAGGTTTTGTCGTGTTTTGAACGACAAAATGCGCATTTTTATACAGCTATATCGCAAAAATAACAGCTTTTTTTTCGGATAATTAGTCGGATTTCTTACATTTGTCTCCCTTGCGCCAAAGTTGTGTGGTGCTATAAATGAATGGTTGTGTATGAAAACAAAATTATCGATTGTATTTTTATTAATTACAATCTACCTCAATGCGCAGATACCTGCGAACTACTACGACGCAGCAGTTGGAAAATATGGTGCTGCTCTTAAAACCCAGTTATGTACGATAGTGGCTGCTCATACCGAGCGGACTTATGCTCAACTTTGGACCGACTTTCAAACAACAGATAAACGGGCTGATGGATATGTTTGGGATATGTATTCTAATTGCAGTTTTACATTTGTGACTCAACAAGATGCCGGCTCAGGTGGAACTTCAGAATGTCAGTATTATAATCGCGAACATTCCATGCCGAAT
>JBJOOU010000268.1:0-7910 GCA_046051105.1 Bacteroidota bacterium | reverse complement strand
CAGGAAAAAAGCCGTTATTGTTTCTGATGCATTGCATCTGTGAAATTTATACCTGCCTTTCGAGTTGGAAAGGTCGCAAATAATCAGTATATTTGCAGGTTAAAATTAAGAAATAGATAATTGCTTACTCTCTGATTAAATGATCGATTATATAAAAGGCGACATCGCCGAACTTACCCCTGCCTATGTGGTGCTCGAAGCCGGTGGCGTTGGGTACCAAATACACATTACTTTGCCCGAATATTCCAATCTGAATGGTCAGCCTTCGGCCAAATTATACATTTACGAAGCGATACGCGAAGATGCTCACGTGCTGTACGGATTCCGTTATCAGAGTGAGCGTCATTTGTTTTTGTTGCTGATTTCGGTTTCGGGTATTGGAGCCAATACAGCACGGATGATTATGTCGTCCTATTCGGCACAGGAAATTCAGGACATGATTGCTTCGGGCAATGTGGCTGCACTGAATGCTATCAAAGGGATTGGTAGTAAAACGGCTCAGCGCATTATTGTCGATCTGAAAGATAAAATCATGAAGGGGGGAGGCGTGAGTGAGCAAACGATTTTTGCCAACCCGCTGAACGAGCAAAAGGACGAAGCGGTAGCTGCGCTGGTGATGCTGGGATTTGCTGCAGCAGCTTCGCAAAAAGCAATTGATAAAATACAAAAAGAACAACCGGGACTGAAAGTGGAGCAGTTGATAAAACTGGCGCTGAAAATGCTGTAGAAGCATGTCACTATTGGTTAGGTAAAGAGATATATGTACATTGAGATTTGTGCAATAATTGCAGAATCAACTACTTATGAAGTTTTCAAACAAAACAATCTCCATATTATTTTTGGGTGGTATCTTGCTTAGTTCGGTATTCGGACTGGCTACTACCGGTCAGTTTCAGGCGGCTGCTCCCGAACTGACAATGGCTGTGCCTGCAGATACTGCACGGCAATCAAAGCCCGTATTCCCCATTAAAAAATACAAACAGGACACTTACGACGAACTCAATCAGAAGTATCCGCTGGATGCACCGACTCCGTCGAACGTGAAATCGGTGGTGGAATATGATGTCAGTTCCGGCAATTATGTATTGCGTACGATGGTGGGCGAAACCGAAATTGCGACCCCGTTTTTGATGACCGAAGAGGAATATCGTTCGTATTCGGCTAAAAAAGAGATGCTGCAATACTGGAAGGAAAAAAACTCGAAACAGGCTAAAAACAACGAAGATAAGTTTTCGGTAACGGATATGAAATTCAATATCGGTCCGGCCGATAAGTTGTTCGGTCCCGGCGGTGTGCAGATTAAAACACAAGGTTCGGCAGAAATACTATTCGGGTATAAGTCGAGCAAGATTGATAATCCGGGGCTTACAGAGCGTATGCGAAAAACGGGAAATTTCAATTTTGACGAAAAAATACAGTTGAATGTAACCGGTAGTATCGGCGACAAAATGAGTGTGGGGCTGAATTACAATACCGAATCGAGTTTCGACTTTGACCAGAAAATGGCCAAGCTGGCCTACAAGGGCAAGGAAGATGATATTGTAAAAAGTCTGGAGGCTGGTAATGTGAGTATGCCGCTCAACAGTTCGTTGATAGCCGGGAGTCAGGCCTTGTTTGGGGTGAAAACCGAATTGCAGTTCGGACGGCTGAGCGTGTCGGCCATCGCGTCGCAACAACAATCGCAAACGCAAACCGTAAGTTCGAAAGGAGGGGCGCAAACCACCAAATTCGATGTAAGTGCTTCGAACTATGACGATAACCGACATTTCTTCCTGTCGCATTTCTTCCGCGATAAATTTGAACAATCCCTGAGCACTTTACCACAAATTACTTCGGGTATTCAAATCAAGAATATAGAAGTATGGGTGACCAACAAGCGCGCCAGCTATGACAATGCCCGCAATATTGTGGCACTGATGGACCTGGGCGAGGTGGGCGATAACCGCGATAATACTTACTGGCAAGCGAACGGAAGTGGGGCTAACCCAAGCAACAATTCCAATAATTTGTACAGCACCCTGCTCAACAATGCCGATATCCGTGATGTGCAAAAATCCAATGACGTGTTGGCCGGTTTGGGTGTGCCCGATTTTAATGGCGGTGTCGATTACGAAAAAATTGAAAGTGCACGCAAACTCGACGCATCAGAATATACCCTGAATTCCTCTCTGGGTTTTATTTCATTGCGTAGCGCGCTCAACCCCGACGAGGTGTTGGCGGTGGCCTTCGATTATTCTTATATGGGGCAGGACTATCAGGTGGGAGAGCTAAGTTCGGGAACAGTGACGGCTCCGAAAACGCTGATCGTAAAGCTGCTTAAAAGTTCGGCCGAAGCCCCGGGAATGAAAAGCTGGGATTTGATGATGAAAAACGTGTACGATCTTGGAGCACTGGACATACAGAAAGAAAATTTCAAGCTGAATGTGGTGTATCGCAACGATTCGGTGGGTACCGAAATGCAATACCTCACAGTGGGCGAGAAAACCTCCAATAAGCTGTTGTTGAGGGTGCTGAAACTCGATCAGCTGGATACGAAGAATGAAGCCAACCCCGACGGAAAGTTCGACTTTATCAGTGGTGTTACCATTCAGCCTACGAGTGGACGTGTTATTTTCCCCGTATTGGAACCCTTTGGCGAGGACCTGGGAAAAGCAATTGAATCGGGCTACGATAAAAAACATCCGAATGCATCGACCGTGGCCAAAAACTTTGTGTTTCAGGAGTTGTATGACTCCACTCTGGTGGTAGCACAGGAAAACAGCGAGAAAAATAAATTCCGCCTGGTGGGCGAATACAAGGCTTCCTCCGGTTCGGAAATCCGCCTGAACGCGATGAATGTTCCACGCGGGTCGGTAACGGTTACTGCCGGTGGTACCACGCTGATTGAAAATGTGGATTATACGGTGGATTACACCATGGGGACGGTGACAATCCTGAATCAGGCATTGATAGATGCAGGCACCAAAATAGACGTAAGACTGGAAAATCAGTCCACCTTCAATATGCAGCGCAAAACCCTGCTGGGTACCCACATGGAGTATAAATTCAATAAGGATTTCAGCCTTGGGGGAACCATTATGCATCTTTCGGAATTGCCGCTTACTACGAAAGTAAATTACGGTAGCGAACCTATTTCGAATACCATTTGGGGGATGAATACATCGTGGCGTACCGAGTCGCAATGGCTAACCAATGCGCTGGATAAGCTTCCGTTTGTGAATGCTACCAAGCCTTCCACCATTGCCCTGAATGCCGAAGTGGCTCAGCTCATTCCCGGACATTCCAGTGTGGTAAGTAAGGATGGACTTGCCTATATCGACGATTTTGAGGCCACAAAAACCTCAATTGATATCCATTACCCCATCAATTGGGTATTGGCTTCCACTCCCTATAGCAGCAACAACGATGCGAGCAAAGTGATGTTTCCCGAAGCCGCAAAAACAGGCGATATTGATTATGGCAAAAACCGCGCGTTGCTCTCGTGGTATTATGTCGATCCCTTGTTCAACGGAACGACCACTTCCAATCCTGATTATATCAGAAATGATAAGAACTCGAAATCCAACCACCTGACCCGTGCGGTATTGGAACAGGAAATATTCCCCAACAGAAATATTGAAATTACCAAGTCGCCCCGCCTTACGGTGATGAACCTGTCGTACTACCCCGAGGAGCGTGGACCATATAACCTGGACGTGAATCCGGGCTTGTATTCGAAAGGGATGGATCCTGCTACCGGGAAACTGAATGACCCGAAAACCCGCTGGGGAGGAATTATGCGCAAGCTGGATCAAACTGATTTTGAATCGGCAAATATTGAATATATCGAATTCTGGATGATGGATCCGTTTATTACCGACAAGACCAATGCGCAAAAAGGGGGAGACCTGTATTTCAACCTGGGGGATATCAGCGAAGATATTCTGAAGGATGGAAAAAAATATTTTGAGCATGGATTGCCGGTAGATGGCGATACTACGAAAACGCAAACCACTATTTGGGGACATGTGCCAAAAACTCAATCCACAGTTACGGCTTTCTCCGGCGACCGTAAATACCAGGATATCGGTTTGGACGGATTATCTACCGAAATGGAAAAATACTTTGGAACGTACCGTCATTATATGGAGGCTGTGCGTGCCAGAATATCCAATCCGACTGTGTTGGCTCAAATGGAAGCTGATCCGTTCTCGCCATTGAACGACCCTGCCGGCGATAATTATCATTACTATCGCGGTACGGATTACGACAAGGAAAAACTGGATGTACTTACCCGCTACAAATATTTTAATGGTACGGAAGGCAACTCGCCGGATGTAGCTCAAACTTCAGAAAAGTATAGCACCACGGCCACTTCGATACCCGACCAGGAAGATGTAAACTCAGATAATACACTGAATGAGTATGAAAAATACTATCAGTACAGGGTGAAGATCAATCGTGACAATATGGCTGTAGGGCAAAACTACATTACGGATGTTGTTACCGCCGATGTGACACTGGAAACTGGTAAAGAAGCCGTGAAATGGTATCAGTTCAAAATACCTTTGCGTTCGGAGGACAGGGAGCAGATCGGAAATATCCGAAATTTGAAATCCATTCGTTTTATCCGTATGTTCCTTACTCATTTTGAGTCGCCCATTACATTGCGTTTAGCCACTCTCGATTTGGTTCGCGGAGAATGGCGTAAGTATACTAAAAATGATTTGAACGACATCAGTAAACCGGTAGTTTCGGAAGGTGCTCTCGATGTACAGGCTGTGAATATTGAAGAAAATTCGAGCAAATCGCCTGTCAATTACGTATTACCTCCGGGTGTAACCCGCGAAACCGACCCCGGCCAACCGGCACTTTTGCAGCTCAACGAGCAGGCAATGGTGATGCGTGTGTCTGATTTGTCGCCGGGCGATGCTCGTGCGGTGTACAAAAATGTACTCTACGATATGCGTCAGTACAAACGCCTGCAAATGTTTGTACATGCCGAAAAAATGCTGAGCGATACACGTACGCTGGCCGATAACGAGCTGACTTGTTTTATTCGAATTGGTTCGGATGTAAAGAATAACTATTACGAATATGAAATTCCTTTGAAAATAACGCCTCCTCGTAGTGACTATAGCAATGATGATACCGGCGACAGGGAAACTGTATGGAATCCTGATAATAAGTTTGACTTTGCGTTTTCGACGCTTACCGATGCGAAACTGAAACGTAACAGGGATAAACGAAGTACATCATCGTTGCTCCCTTACACGATATACGATCCCGAACGACCTCTGAATAAGATTACCATTGTCGGAAATCCTACCATATCCGATGTGCAAACCATTATGATAGGGGTGCGCAACGGGGCGTCAACCATAAAGTCGGGCGAAATATGGGTGAATGAGTTGCGCATGTCGCAGTTCAATGAATCCGGAGGTTGGGCAGCTATGGGAAATGTGGCTGTAGGCTTGTCAGACTTAGGAAGTGTGAACATGGCCGGACGTATGGAAACGGCCGGATATGGAAGTTTGGAAAGTAATGTGGCGAATCGTCGTACCGACAATCTGTACCAGATGAATTTTTCTACTCAGCTGGAATTGGGACGCTTCCTGCCCGAACAGGCCAAGTTGCATATCCCGCTGTATTTGTCGTACAGCAACGAAACAGTATCGCCGAAATACAACCCGCTGGATGAAGATATCCTGTTGTCGGATGCATTGAACAATACTCAGTCGAAAGCCGAGAAAGACTCCATTCTGGCGCTTTCGCAAACAGTGAATACGAGCAAAAGTTTCAATGTGACGGGTGCAAAAGTGAACATTAAGAGTAAAACACCTCAGTTCTACGATCCTGCTAACGTGACAGTTAGTTATTCGTATAGCGAAACGAATCAGCACAGTGCTGAAATTCAAAAAAACATGACGACCGATCGACGGGCGGCTGTGTCTTATAATTATTCGTTCAATACGCAGCCTGTAGAGCCGTTCAAAAAGGTGAAAGCGCTGGAAAGTCCTGCATTCAAAATAATAAAGGATTTTAATTTCAATTATCTGCCTTCGTCCATTAGTTTTAATACGAACATGAACCGTCAGTTCACCATGTCGCAACTGCGAAATCTCACAGCCTCTGAAAATGTAGTAAATGATACCTATAGCCGTGAGTTTTTGTGGAATCGTCAGTTCGATATAAAGTACGACCTCACAAGAGCCCTGAAGTTCAGCTTCCAAACAGCCATGAACGCCAATATAACTGAAGATCCGGAGCTTGTACCCGAACTTAATAAAGGGGATTACGAGATATGGAAGGATAAAGTATGGCGCGAAATTAAGAAGTTGGGCTCGCCCTATACCTATCAGCAAACCTTTAGTGCGCAGTGGACCTTGCCTATCAACAAACTGCCTGTTTTCGATTGGGTGAATGCGAATGTGTCCTACAATTCTGATTATCGCTGGAACAAAGTGGCTTCCAATGCAGGTATCGATGCGGGAAACAATGCCACCACAATGGGAGCCTGGCAGGGAGATGCTCAGCTCAATTTTGAGAGCTTCTATAACAAATGGAAGTACCTGAAAGATGTAAACAAGCGTCTGGGTTCGCAACAGGGTAGTCCTGCAAAACAGAAATTCCAGTCCAGAACCTATATCCAGAAAATAAAACTGGAGAAGAATAAGCCGATGACGATTACTCACCGCCTGGGAAGCGATAAGTTAAGCTTTGCTGCGGTGGACAAAACGGGCCGGACGATACCGGTGAGTTATAAGGTGAAAAATGCGAGTTCCATTGAATTGCTGCCTGTGAGCAATACAGATACGATTACGCTGACCCTGGTGTCGCAGGATCCCAATGTGCAAAGCGCCGCCAAAAATACCATTGATTTTATGGCGCGTACACTGATGATGGTTCGTCGGGCATCGGTGTCCTACCGTACTACCAACAGCATGAATGTGACCGGCTTTAAATCAGAGCCTGGCTTTCTGGGGCAGGGAGATATGAATGGAATCAAAGCACCGGGTTATTTATTTACCTTCGGGCAGTTTGACGATAATACCCTGGACGAATTCGACAAAAAAAAATGGTTAGTAACAGATAGAACACTCGTTAATTATGCATTGTTGTCCAAGACTTCAGATCTGGATATTCGTGTGAATCTGGAACCATTTGCCGGCTTTAAAATTGAGCTAAACGCAAAACGTTATGATGCTAAATCAACGAGAGTAGAGTATTTTGGTATGAATGAAACTTTTAGCGGAAGTTTTAATATCACAGCCATGGCTATCGGTACTGCTTTTAGTCCAATCGGCAATGCAGATAATAATTACTACTCTAAGTTGTTTGATAAAATGCTGTCCAATCGGCAGGTAATTGCCAACCGACTTAATGCCCGATTAGTCAACGAACGATATCCGAATGCCGGCTTTATGGCCAAAGAGAGCTTTAAAGATAAAACCTATGATCCTACGCGGGGTAGCTATAGCCTCAATTCGTCGGATGTGCTTATTCCTGCCTTCTTGTCGGCGTATACCGGAGGAGATGCTTCGTCGGTGAATACCAATCCATTTTTGGATATCCTGAGAATGCTTCCTAACTGGAGGGTAACTTATGACGGACTGTCAAAGATCGGATTCTTTAAAGATAATTTCCAGTCGATTACGCTTACGCATGCTTATACCTGTCGATACAGTATCGGTAATTACAGCTCCTATTCCAATTGGGTAGCTTTGGGCGATAATAGCCAGGTGGGCTTTATGGCCGATACGCAGGATGGCGAAAAGGCAATCCCAACATCGCCTTATAATATTACCGATGTGTCGTTGAGCGAACAGTTTGCGCCATTGCTGGGAGTGAACGTGGCGATGAAAAATAGCATGACTGCCAAGGCCGAATATCGCAAACAGCGCAACCTGGTGTTGAATATGTCGAGCACT
>JBJOOU010000267.1:0-32054 GCA_046051105.1 Bacteroidota bacterium | reverse complement strand
TAAACTAACAAATAACATCGATTTCTATGGGGGTGTAGATGTAAGATATTACAAAGGAGTTCACACAAACGAAATTACAGATTTATATGGTGGTAGCTTCTTTATGGATGCCACATCTAACAGACCTTTGCGCACTGACAACGATGCACTAAAGGCAACAAAACTAAATGTCGGTGATGTTGTATATCGTGACTATGATGGCTTTGTATTTAGTCAGGGAATCTTTGGACAAGCAGAATACAACCAAGACCAACTCAGCACATTCATCTCATTGTCTGGGTCCAATACTACCTATTGGAGATATGATAGATTTTATTACAATCCAGAAAATGCCAGATCAAAAAATACTAATTCATTAGGATATTGTGCTAAAGGTGGAGCTAATTTCAACATTGACGACAACAATAACATTTTTATGAATGTTGGAGTCATATCAAGAGCACCATTTTTTTCAGGAGGAGCCTTTCTTCAGTCAACAACCAGCAACATGCTAAATCCTAACGGTATTAATGAAAAAGCGTTTTCAGCTGAACTTGGATACGGTTATAAATCAAGATATTTTAGCGGTAACCTCAATATTTATAGAACAAAGTGGATGGATAAAACGATGGTAGTAACCTCGACTCAACAACAAGAAATTCAATATGCTAACCTTGAAGGTGTTAACGCACTCCATCAAGGCATTGAACTCGATTTCAAATCCAAACCTCTTAAAGACCTTGAATTAACGGGTATGATCTCTTTTGGTGACTGGACCTGGGATAGCAATGCATCAGGCTACCTTTATACACAAACCGGACAACCAGCTGATGAAAAGGGATTACCTACAGAACTCATGGGACCTAAGCACGCTAAGGTTGATATTAATTTAAAAGGAATACATGTTGGCAACTCTGCTCAGACAACGGCTGCACTTGGCTTTAACTACCAAATCCTCAAAGGATTTCATATTGGACTTGATGGCAACTATTTTGGTCGTAATTATTCAAGCTTCAAAATCAATTCCGCTATTGGTGTAAATACATTTGCACAACCCTGGATGATACCTGACGCTTATACTTTCGATTTTATGACGAACTATAGGTTTAAAGTTGGCGATTATGATGCCTCTTTGGTAGGTAATATAGACAACCTATTTAACACAGAATATATCGCTGATGCATACGACGGAAATGACCACGATGCAAAAACGGCTCAAGTGTTTTATGGTTTTGGACGTACATGGTCATTAAGCCTGAAACTAAAATTCTAAGTCTATTCATCAAAAATCAAAAATCAGAAAATGAAAAAAATATATTATTTATCGTTAGCAAGTCTATTCATAGCGCTTACAGCATGTAATGATTATAATGAAAGAAATTTTCCGGAATTGGACTTAACTGCGAATCCAACCAACATTCTTTCAATCAATTATGAAATGACATCGGCAGATTATACAACGATAGCAAATCTCGTAAAAAAACCTGTCACTGACTCAATTACGGCTAGAAAAGCTGATTTAGCTGCTGCAAAAACGAAAGCTGATTCAACAGCAATTAATGCTGAAATAACTCGCTTAAACACACGTTTAACTACGGTTCCACTTTACATTAGTGCAACAAAAATTGACCAAAATAAATATTTTGATGAAACCATCAAAGCAAAAGATTATCTTCCTTATTTGTTGAAACAAAAATACGCTAGTCTTGATGCTAACTCCTATGTAAAAGTTACTTATGACATGGTAAATCAAAATGACACATCTTCAATATCAAGCGCAAACAAATTCATTTTGACTGATGCAGATTATCTTCAAATGGGAAGTTCAACTAATCAACCAGGAAAAACTCTTTGCTTTACTCCTGTAATGTCAATAATGAACTATTTAAACACTTATCTGAAAATTAAATCACCATATGCAGCAGCAAATGAGGTAAGAATGGTGAGATATAAATTTAACTCTCCAACAGGATTATTAGTTCAATACCGCGTACTTACTTTTAATGGAACTGACTGGAAATGTGCCAATAGTCAGTTTGCTTTCAAAAAAGGTGTTTGGCAAGATGTTTTAATTCTCAAAGGCTTAATTGATGGACTGGGTGATTTCAAAGCAATTAGCGTCTTAGGTGATCAGATCTGGGAATGGAACAGTTACAAATACATGTTAATGACTGGCTATGTTTCATCAACAAAGGCATATTTTGACAATGAAGACTGGTTGGTATCACCACCTATGAACCTGACTGAGCGAGTGAATCCGTGGCTCAATTTCACCCACGTAGGACGTTATTTCAATGCTGGCACCCCTAGTCCTGCTGCTATGAAAAAAGCAATCAGCGTTTGGGTTTCAACAGTCAGCGATGGAGTTACAATTGATTCTACACAATGGAAAAAGTTGACAATACCTGAAGCAGGGTATCCAACTGGCTTAAACTGGACATTTATTCCATCAACACCCATTAGTCTTTCAGAATATGCAGGCAAAAGCAATGTAAGAATTGCATTCAGATACCTAAGCAGTGCTAAAGATGGAGCTGCGGGTAGTTGGGAAGTATAAAATGTATTGGTAACTGAGGAATAAATCCTATCTTCAAAAATAAATATGAAAGCACTCTACTCTATAAAGTGGAGTGCTTTTTTATTTATACAATCTTTAGAAGTCACTTAAGATTGAATATTAAATTCAAATCTACATTTTTTGGCACAAACTTTGAATAAAACAAAATATATGCAAACTAATGTATTATTGTTTTAAATTTAAAGTTTATGAAAAAGTTGAATTATTTCTTGATCAGCTCTCTTATTTTGGGTTTTATTGCCTGTTCGCCTAAGGCTGCTGAAAATGCTCCGGCATGTGATAGCACCGCTGTTGCTGTAGATAGTATGGGTTTCACCAATGGATACGTGGGCTCGACAGCCTCAAAAGAAAACCCAAGCGACAAGAATCACCAATTTGTACGCACTGCAGATCTGCACTTTCAGGTACAAAATGTAATCCACTCCACTTACCGTATCGAAGATGCCGTAAGCCACATGGGTGGATTTGTAAGCCACACCGAACTTAGAAGTGACATCATGTCGAAAGAGAATTCACGCATCAGTAATGATTCGGTAGTAGAAACCATCCGTTATTCGGTGATGAACACAATGACAATAAGAGTGCCAAACACCCAACTCGACACAACACTCAAAATCATCGCCAAAGAAATAAACTTCATGGATGCACGCACGATCAATGCGAATGATGTTTCATTGCAACTTCTATCGAACAAACTGGCGATAAGAAGAGGCACAAAAAATCAAAACCGACTTACCCATGCAATCGACAACAGAGGCAAAAAGCTGGCGGAAACCACAACAGCCGAAGAACAACTAACTGGCAAGGAAGAGCAAGTTGACAACACATATATCAACAACCTAAGCATTGCCGACCAAATTAACTACAGTACTATTGAAATTGAGATGTATCAGCGGACGATGGTTAAACATGATGTGTACGCTGAGCCTAAGAATGACAGTAGATATGAACCCGGTTTATTCCAGCAAATTGGAGAATCATTCGTTATCGGCTGGAGCATATTAAAATCTGTGGTAGCATTTATATGTAAAATGTGGGGACTTATCCTATTAGTAATAATCGGCTATTTGCTTTACAGGCTCAAAAAGAAGGCCTAACACAAACGAGGCGAACATAAGAAATGTTCGCCTCGTTTGTCTTTTGGCCTATTAATATGGCGTTAAAATGGTTTTCCTCTAAAGTCAATCATCCCGTTGAACTGCCGGTCGAGTGTATTAAAGACTGTTTTTGTTTGCAAGGACTTCACATTAGCTGATTTAGACGATTTAAAAACTCCATTTGCAACATGATAGATTGCTTGCGACAAACAGCCGTCATTTGTATCAGCCCATGGATAGAGTCCATCTATTGCCAAAGTTCCGGGATATTGAACAGAGCCGGGAGTCATACCACTATAGTACCCACCCTCACCATTTGCATTTACCATGCTAAAGGAGACTGCATACAAATCATATCCCTCTTTTGTAGATGTCTGTTTTTCGGTATAACCTATAGGTGTTGCCCAAAATCCGCATGGTTTTCCATAGGTAGTCTTCCCTATCAGATAAATATTTCCTGGAAAATAGGGTCGTAAATTATTAATTAGCAGTTCAGAAGCAGAAGCAGTACGACTTCCAACGATAAAATAAATTGCTTTGGGTTGGAAGCTATTCGTTTTGTTATAGTTAGTAATCAGAGATTGGCTGGTATATTTGCTGGTTTGTTGAGCATTCATCGAGTATTTATACATCACTTTAGCTGTTGCAGACTTTGGAGCCAACAAGTTGGAGAACATCTCGCAGGTTGACACCGCCCCTCCCCCATTATAACGCAAATCCACTATCACATATTCTACCCCTTTTGATTCAAATTTAGTCATAACATTGGTCAGTTCCGTCTGAGCTGTGGTGCCTAAAAATTGATTAAAAACTACATATCCTACTTTTGTAGAACTAACAGAATACACACTATCGCACAGAATCGCATTAATTGTATAAGAGCCTGTATTTAAAGATACATCCAAAGTTGTTCCATCAGGACGTTTAAACGTAAACTTAGCACTTGACGAGTTAAACAATGTATTCGACATATTTTGATATGCTTTTGAAGATGTCTCCAAATATCCATCACTTCCAATGGTCGGATGCACATCTGTACTTCCATTAATTTCCACCACTTCGTATGACCGTGCTACTCCCGCCAACCCTGCCGGAGAGTTTTTGTATACATAGTTGACAACAAACGAAACTACCTTTGTTGTTGAATCTAATACCCCCGTCACCATAAAACCATAATCACCACTGGCAGTACCCTGAGATATTTCACTGCTTAAATTGCCAATTTTATCCAAAAAACTATAGCGATCAATTGCAACCCCTGAAGAATTTTTCTTCAAACCTGACAAATAATTCAGTGCAAACTCTGCTGTAGCATACTTCACAGTATCAAATGTCGAGGGTAAAACATCATTCCACAAATAGATGTCTTTCATGTTTTTAAATACTTCCAATGACCAATTCTGTTCTTTTCTGGCTTCAGACAGATTTTGATTAACCGAATCAACAATATCTTCATTTTTGCAGGATGTTGAAAAAGAAAGAATCACACAAAGAACCATTACAATGAACGACTCCCACTTAATACATTTAGTAGAAATTATTTCCATGACAATAAGATAATATTTTTAATATACTAACAAGAATATACTCAGAAAATTGTTTTGAAGCTGTAAAAATAACACTTTTTATTAAGCAGTATACCTGTTTGGAATAAAAAAGCGCCGATTGCATTTTCAGCAACCAGCGCTCTTTTTATCTAAAGTCTATAATCTTTATTCTAAGATTTATTTATACTCATCCCAGCTCTTGATCTTGATATCTTCTACGCTCATGCTGCAGAAAGCAGTGATGAAGGCAGAAGCAAGACGGGCATTGGTAAACAACGGAATGTTGTAGTCAATGGTGCTACGACGGATAGTGTAGTCGTTGCGCAACTCGCGTTCAGTTGTATTTTTAGGGATGTTGATTACCAAGTCAAACTGTTTGTTGGCCAACAATGTTTGTACATTGAACTCACCTTCTTCATCCGGCCATTGTACTGCAGTGGCAGCAATGTCGTTGTCTGCAAGGAATTTTTGCGAACCGTGTGTTGCATACAGTTCGTAGCCTTTCTTTTGCAACAGTTTGCAAGCGTCCAGCAATTCCACTTTCGATTTTGTTTCGCCAGAAGAAATCAGGATGCGTTTCTTTGGAATGCGGAATCCAACTGAAAGCAGCGATTTCAGGATCGCTTCTGAGAAGTCGTCGCCGATACAGCCTACCTCACCGGTAGAAGCCATGTCTACACCCAACACAGGGTCGGCCTGTTGCAAACGGTGGAACGAGAACTGAGATGCTTTGATACCCACATAATCCAGATCGAAAGCTGATTTCTCAGGTTTTTCAACCGGTAAACCTAACATCACTTTCGTAGCCAGTTCGATGAAGTTTAGTTTCAATACTTTCGATACAAACGGGAACGAACGCGATGAGCGCAAGTTACATTCGATTACCTTGATATAGTTGTCTTTTGCCAGGAACTGAATGTTGAATGGCCCGGAGATATTCAATGATTTTGCAATTTCGCTCGCAATTTTCTTGATGCGACGGATGGTTTCCACATAGATTTTTTGTGGAGGGAACTGAGTTGTAGCATCACCAGAGTGAACCCCAGCAAACTCAACGTGTTCTGAAATGGCATAAACCAACACTTCACCATCTTTCGCTACTGCATCAATCTCAATTTCTTTACATCTTTCAAGGAATTCTGAAATTACAACCGGATGTTTTTTAGAAACTTCAGTTGCCAGGTTCAGGAAGTTCTCCAATTGAGAAGAATCGTGACAAACATTCATCGCAGCTCCTGAAAGTACATAAGAAGGACGTACCAAAACAGGGAAACCTACTTCTTTTACAAATTCATGAACATCTTCGAATGTGGTTAGCTCTTTCCAACGTGGTTGGTCAATGCCTAATTCATCCAACATTGAAGAGAATTTATGGCGGTCTTCAGCACGGTCGATGTCTACAGCCTGTGTTCCGAGAATGGTTACGTTGGCGTCAGCCAATTTCATCGCCAGGTTATTTGGAATCTGTCCACCGGTAGAAACGATTGTTCCCATTGGATTTTCCAATTCCATAATGTCCATCACACGTTCGAAACTCAACTCATCGAAGTAAAGACGGTCGCACATGTCGTAGTCGGTCGATACTGTTTCAGGGTTGTAGTTGATCATTACCGAACGTAAACCTTCCTTGCGGATGGTCATCAAGGCATTCACACCACACCAGTCGAACTCTACGGACGAACCGATACGGTATGCTCCCGAACCAAGTACAACAACAGATTTATGGTCGCCCAGGTATTTCATATCCCCTGCTACCCCGCTGTAAGTCAGGTACAGGTAGTTAGTTTGTGCAGGATATTCAGCAGCCAGTGTATCAATTTGTTTTACAACAGGAACGATACCACGGCTTTTACGATGCGCACGAGTTACTTTAATTTCATCGTCCATATCGTCTTTGCTACATTTTGTAACCAAACGAGTTACCTGGAAGTCAGAGAAACCAGCAATCTTAGCTTCTTTCAACAATTCATCATCCAAGGTAGCCAATGATGAAACAGCAGCCAGTTCTTTTTCAATTTTCTTGATACGATCCAGTTTGTGCAAGAACCAACGGTCAATTTTAGTCAGTTCGTGCAAACGGTCAACTGTATATCCATTTTCTAAAGCTTGCGCCAGATAGAAAATACGACGGTCGGTTGGTTCGTTCAATGCTTTATCCAGATCATCCACCGCGAAGTCTTTGTTCGCAACAAAACCGTGCATTCCCATACCGATCATACGGATACCTTTCTGAATCACTTCTTCGAAAGTACGTCCGATGGCCATGATTTCACCCACCGACTTCATGCTTGAGCCCAACTGACGGCTTACGCCCTGGAATTTACCCAAGTCCCAACGAGGAATTTTACATACGATGTAGTCGAGAGCAGGCTCGAAGAATGCTGATGTATCTTTTGTTACCGAGTTTTTCAGTTCCGGAAGTCCGTAACCCAAACCAAGTTTAGCAGCTACGAATGCCAACGGATAACCGGTTGCTTTTGATGCCAGTGCTGATGAACGACTTAAACGGGCATTTACCTCAATTACACGGTAGTCTTCTGATTCGGTGTCGAACGCATATTGAACGTTACATTCACCCACGATACCGATGTGACGGATGATGCGGATAGCCAGCTCGCGAAGTTTATGGTATTCGCTGTTGGTCAATGTTTGCGATGGCGCAACTACGATACTCTCGCCGGTGTGAATACCGAGCGGGTCGAAGTTTTCCATGTTACAAACGGTGATACAGTTGTCGTAACGGTCGCGAACTACTTCGTATTCGATTTCTTTCCAGCCTTTCAATGATTTTTCAACCAATACCTGAGGCGAATAGGAGAATGCCTTTTCAACGATCACGCGCAGTTCTTCGTCGTTGTCGCAGAAACCTGAACCAAGACCACCTAATGCGTAAGCCGCACGAACGATAACCGGATAACCCAGTTCGTTAGCCGCACGTTTTGCATCTTCGAAGTTGGTTACAGCTTCACTTTTGATGTATTTTACATCGATTTCCGACAGTTTCGAGTTGAAGATTTCACGGTCTTCTGTATCAATGATCGATTGTACAGGCGTTCCCAATACGCGAACTCCGTATTTTTCGAAAATTTTGTCTTTGTAAAGAGCCACACCACAGTTCAATGCAGTTTGTCCACCGAACGAAAGGAACACACCATCAGGACGTTCTTTCTCGATAACACGCTCAACAAAATCAGGCGTAACAGGCAGGAAGTATACACGGTCGGCAATACCTTCCGAGGTTTGTACGGTTGCAATGTTAGGGTTGATCAGAATGGTTTCGATACCTTCTTCTTTCAATGCTTTCAATGCCTGAGAACCTGAGTAGTCGAACTCACCGGCTTCACCGATTTTTAAAGCACCCGAACCAAGTACCAGCACTTTTTTGATTTCGCCTTTTTCTACCCCTTTGTATTCTTGTTTGCAAACCAAACGAGTATCCATTTCTTCTTCGATCATTTCAACGATTGGCTTTTTGAAACCATCAAGTGTTTTCAAAAATACATCGAACAAGAATTCAGTATCAGTTGGACCTGAAGCAGCTTCGGGGTGGAACTGTGCCGAGAACCAAGGATTCGTTTTGTGGCGAATACCTTCGTTGGTGCCGTCGTTCATGTTGACGAACAAAGCTTCCCAGTCGGCACTCAGTGTATTGTTGTCAACCGCAAAACCGTGGTTCTGAGAGGTGATAAACGCTCTCTGAGTACCTGCCAACTGTACCGGCTGGTTATGACTGCGGTGTCCGTATTTCAGTTTGTAAGTTTTAGCACCACCCGAAACCGATAGCAACTGGTTACCCATACAGATACCGAAAATAGGTTTTCCGGTTTCCATGTATTTCTGGATGTTTGCTACCGTTGGAGTTGCATAAGAAGGGTCGCCAGGACCGTTAGAGATAAAAAGTCCATCGAATTCCAGGGTGTTGAAGTCGTAATCCCATGGCACACGAATCACGGTTGTGTCGCGTTTCAGCAGGCAGCGGATGATGTTGTGTTTTACACCACAGTCCACCAATACCACTTTTTTCGAACCATTACCGTAAGTAATCACTTCGTCGCAACTTACTTTGGCAATCTGGTTTTCATCGTCCGGATTGATAAACTCAATATCGTCGCCATCAGGGAACACGAGTTTACCTTTCATGGTTCCTTTTTCGCGAACGAGCTTGGTCAGCTCACGTGTGTCGATTCCGAAGATACCTGGTACTTCATTTTCTTTCAACCAGTCGCTGAGGCTTTTTACAGCATTCCAGTGACTATATTCAAAAGAAAAATCGGAAATAATCAATGCCGTAGCCTGAATTTTTTCCGATTCATAAAAAGTAGAAAGTCCGTTTTGGAAGGTGTCGTTCGGAACACCGTAATTACCAACCAACGGGAATGTAATAGCCAACAACTGACCCGCATATGAAGGGTCGGTGAGGCTTTCGGGATACCCGACCATGGCCGTATTAAAAACTACTTCTCCGGCAACCGCTTTTTCAAAACCGAAGGACTTACCTTCGAAAACGGTACCGTCTTCCAAAACTAAATGAAAGGGCTTGTACTTTTGCATAAATATCTATAAAATTGTCGTATGTCTCAGCTTTCTTTGGGATTTCGATCTGAATCTGTTTTTCGGTTTTGTGGTACCGCCGTTTCGAAACGCCCAAATTTTTGCAAAAGTACTGCTTTTTATTGTATCACACAAACTCATTCATTTAAATATTGCTTAAAAAATGACATTACTGAAATTCATGCAGTCATCACTTAACCAATGAATTATATCTGCATGTTTATGCATCAATTTTCATCCAAAGACACTAATATCGATAAAAAACAAAGTCGCACCCGCAATACTTATTATAGCCCCGATCACTTGCTGCGGACGGATTTTCTCTTTAAACATAATGGCCGATGGCACTATTATAAATATCGGAACCAGCCCCATTAATGTAGAAGCAATACCTGTCTGTGTTTTCTGAATGGCAAAAAGTCCCAAGGCCACACCGATAAACGGACCAAAAATGGAACCAACGGTAACTGATTTCATACCGGATGTATTTTTGAAAGCTTTAGGAATTCCCGGCCAGCGATTGAGCACCGTTATCAACACTGCAAAACTGATCAATCCGAAAATTGCACGGATTTGAGTGGAAGCTACCGGATCGAAATGCCCCATGCCCTTTTTACCTAAGATAAGTCCGATGGCCTGCCCCATGGCACCTCCAAAAGCAAGTAAAAACCCTTTCAACGGAATATTAAGTTTCATTTTACGATTGGCAATGGCCAGCATAATACCTGACACACTGATGACAATGGCAATGATATTTTTCAACGACAGTATTTCATCCAGAAAAAACCAACCTATAATAGCTGTAATCATTGGTGCCAGGCTCATGATAAGTGCTGCTGTACGTGAACCAATAATCATATATGATTTAAACAGCATTAAATCGCCAAGAAAAAATCCCACGAAACCTGACAATCCCAGCCAAATCCATTGATGAGGTGTGGCATCGGTAGGAAAAAACAATCCGCGAGTGATGAATGTGGTGATCCCCAAAAAGCCAATGGCAAAAAGCAACCGAATGAAATTGACCGACAAAGAGCCTATTTTATTCCCGGCTTTTTCGAAAAAAAGCGCACTCATTGTCCAGCACACCGATACTCCCAGCCCGGCAAATTCACCTATATGCGATTGAAACATGTTTTTTAAGTTTTAATTTGGATGAAATGCAAAGTTAGTACCAGATCGAGGATTAAAAAAAGATTCTGGCTGTGACATTTAAAATTTCAACACCGACTTACAAAAAGAAAGAATTAGCAGTTTGAAATAAAAATTTCGAAAGTAATTCTATTGAATTCTGATGATTAGATAAAACATTACTCCTCTCCGCCACTGCATCTGGTTGAAAATCCACTATTTACGAAACGGAATAAAATCATTACCTTTGTAGCCATTTTTAAATTCAGTACAGACAACTGAAGTATTTTATTTATAATGAAATAGTTGCAATGCCTAAAGAAGATTATCTGATAAAATATCTGGAAAAATTGAGTCGCGCCGTTGCTGCTATGTTGGGATTTCGCGACAAGGGATTCCCGGAAGATGCCATCCGACTGGCCGATGAAACCTATCGGGAATTGCTGGGCAGTGGCAATGACGAAATTATGACCTTTGCTGACAGCCAGTTTCTGGAAATGGTTCAGAAAGCTGGTTATTCAGGCACTTATATCGAATCGATGGCTCAACTGACTGAACAAACAGCCGACTCATACGCTGAATTGAACGAAAATGAGAAAGCTCTGAGCTTTTACAGTCATGCATTGCAACTATATGATTATCTGAACGAAAAAGACAAAACCTTTTCGTTTGAGCGCGAAATAAAAATTTCGGCACTTAAAAACAAAATTAATTCCTGAAAATGATAAACTACAACAACAAACAACGTCCTGAGAAGGATATGATTTTTGGCATACGTGCCGTGATTGAAGCCATACAAGCCGGCAAAGAAATTGATAAAATTCTGCTGCGCCGCGATATGACCAGCGACCTTTCCCGCGAACTTTTTGCTGCACTGAATGGGCTGGAAGTGCCGGTTCAAAAAGTGCCCATCGAAAAACTGAATCGCATCACGATGAAAAACCATCAGGGGGTGATTGCCTTTATTTCACCGGTGGCTTATCAACATATCGAAGATATCATTCCAGGGCTTTACGAAGAAGGTAAAATGCCGTTTATTGTTGTTTTGGATGGAGTTACAGATGTTCGCAACTTTGGAGCCATTGCCCGTACCTGCGAATGTGCCGGGGTGGATGCCATTGTGGTGCCATTAAAAGGCGGTGCGGCACTCAACGGCGATGCTGTAAAAACTTCGGCTGGTGCTTTGATGAAAATTCCGGTTTGCCGTGAGCACAGTCTGGTAAATGTTGTAAAATACCTTTCATCCTGCGGAATTAAAGTGCTTGCGGCCAGCGAAAAAGCCAAATACAACTATACACAAGCCAGCATGAGCGAACCGATTGCTATCGTAATGGGATCGGAAGATGAAGGAGTTTCTACCGAAATTATTCGTCTGTGCGACGAGATGGTGAGCATCCCAATGTTAGGAACCATCGATTCGCTGAACGTATCTGTGGCTGCAGGTGTATTGATTTATGAAGCAGTTAGACAACGTGGTGCTATTGATTCATTAATTGGATAAGGAGTTTATAAAGTTTTAAAGTTGAAAGTTCATAAAGTACTGGTTAGACTTAACGTTTCATACAAACTTGACAAACTTTCAACTTGATAAACTTGATGAACTTGATGAACTTGATGAACTTTATAAACTAAATCACACAATGACTGTACTTTACGAAGACAACCATATCATAGCCATCAACAAAACCTGCTCAGAAATTGTGCAGGGCGATAAAACCGGCGACGAACCACTTTCGGAAACGATAAAAAAGTATTTGAAAGAAAAATACAACAAACCAGGTGCGGTATTCTGTGGTGTGACACACCGTTTGGACCGTCCGGTAAGTGGCGTGGTGCTGTTTGCCAAAACCAGCAAAGCCCTGAGCCGACTGAACGAGATGTTCAAGAATCAGGAAGTAAAAAAAACCTACTGGGCCATTGTAAAGAATGCGCCACAACAACCTGAAGGCCGACTTGAGCATTTTTTGGTGCGCAACGAAAAGCAAAACAAATCGGTAGCGCACGAAAAAATGGTGCCTAATGCCAAAAAGGCAGCCTTGACATATAAGTTAATCGCTCATTCGGACACGTATTTTCTATTGCAAATCAATCTGGAAACGGGTCGTCATCACCAAATCCGTTGCCAATTGGCTAAAATGGGCTGCCCAATAAAAGGTGACTTAAAATATGGCTTCGCACGTTCGAATCCAAATGGCGGAATCAGCCTACATGCCCGCCATGTAGAGTTTACACACCCTGTCTCCAAGCAATTAGTACAAATAACGGCTCCAGTCCCAGACGACGACAAACTCTGGCAAGCCATCGAAAAATTAGTGTGATTCGTCGGAATTACACTTTTTTTTCACGCCAATAGTTGATAATATCAACCATTATATTTACTTTTGCAAAAAAAAATCTATAAATATGAATGACCAAATTAAACCTTTAGGAATATTAATGGGTCGAACTCACCATGCCCTGTTGCGCTTTGTAAAAAAGAGACTGGCAGAGCTTGATGATAATAAACTGACCATCGACCAATTGGGTATTCTCTTTGCAATTAATCAGCACGAAGATGAAATGATACAAAAAGACATGGCCGAAAAAATGGGTAAAGACAAATCGGCTATTCTTCGGATGATTGACTGCCTTCAGACCAAAGAACTGGTTCGCAGGGTGGTAAACGATCAGGATCGACGTAAAAATCAGCTTGAACTTACTGAAAAGGGAATTGTTACAGTAAAGAATATCATCAGTATGGAAGATGAAATCAGCAAAACCGTTTTTGAAGGCCTTACAGAAGAAGACATTGCCACATTTTACAAAGTAATGGCACATATCCGACAAAAATCCGATCAAATCTGATCTATTTTTTCTCTATTTAGTTGACTTAATCAACAATCATACAAACAGAACAATTACAATAAAATAATCTTTTAATTACAGATTTATATGACAAAAAACAAATTGGTATTAGTATTAGGGTGTGGACTGCTCCTCATCTCCTGTTCGAAAAAGCAGGAAGCGGCAGTCGAACAGGTGAAAGATTATCCGGTGTTAGAGGTAGCAACCGGAGATGCAGAATTACAAACCGTATATCCAGCGGTATTGAAAGGAGAACAAGACATTGATATTAAGCCACGTATTGACGGCTTTATCGAAACTATTTTTGTGGATGAAGGTGCGGTGGTAAAAAAAGGACAACCGTTGTTTAAAATCAACTCGCCATCGTCATTACAAATGATAGAAGCAGCCAAAGCGAGCTACAACACAGCCAAACTGGATGTGGAACGCATCCGTCCGCTGGTGGAAAAAGGCATCATGAGCGATGTAAAACTTCAGGCGTATCTTAACACAATGGCTACAGCCAAAGCAACACTGAACCAGGCCAAAGCCACTTTGAGCTGGGCAACTGTAACCAGTCCGGTAAACGGTGTGGTTGGAACCATTTCGTTCCGTCAGGGAAGCCTGGTAAGCAATACATCGGTACTTACTACTGTGGCAAATATCTCGAATGTGATGGCGTATTTTTCGGTAAACGAAAAAGATCTTTTGCAATTGCTGAAAGAATTTCCGGGAAAAAGCCAGGACGAGAAAATCAAAAAAATGCCTAACGTCAAACTTATTTTATCTGATGGAACCGAATACAGCGAAAATGGTAGAATCGAAACCATTGCAGGGCTGGTAGATGCTACTTCGGGAGCTGTAAACTTCCGTGCAAAATTTGCCAACAAAGACGGTCTTTTGCGTAGCGGATCAAGTGCGAAAGTGGTTATTCCTACGCATATGACTTCTTCGATAATCATTCCACAAAAAGCCACTTTTGCGCAACAGGATAAAGTGCTTGTTTACAAATGCCAGGGCGACTCGGTAGTGCAAAAAACCGTTAGTGTAAAATCGACTCCCGACGGACAAAGCTACGTGGTAACCGAAGGTCTTTCGGCTGGCGAACGTATTGTCTGCGATGGCGTTGCCACTTTGACCAATGGTCAGAAAATCAAACAAAAATTAATTTCAAAATAAGAGATTACGATGCTAAAAACATTCATAGAAAGACCGGTTTTATCAACTGTTATTTCGGTCTTATTTGTGGTGTTGGGTGTCATTGGAATTTTTACACTTCCAATTGAACAATACCCTAACATCGCTCCCCCAACAGTACGTGTGTCGACCTCCTACAACGGTGCAAACGCCGATGCTGTTCAGAAAAGTGTGATTGTACCACTTGAAGAACAAATCAACGGTGTGGAAGGTATGACTTATATGACTTCTACTGCTTCGAATGGAGGTTCAGCTCAAATCAGCGTTTATTTCAAACAAGGAGTAAATCCCGATATGGCTGCCGTAAACGTGCAGAACCGTGTGGCACAAGCCAATGCCTTATTACCTGCCGAGGTAACCAAAAGTGGTGTGGTAGTACAAAAAATGCAAAGCAGTACCGTTTTGATGATTATTCTGAGAACCACTAATCCGGATTTCGACGATAAATTTGTTCAAAATTACGTAAACATCAACATTTTACCGCAGATCAAACGTGTAACCGGTGTGGGCGATGCCACTGTATATGGAGCCAAAGATTACACCATGCGCGTATGGCTGAAACCCGATGTAATGCGTAGCTACGGTATCACGCCTGCAGAAGTCAACACCGCCATTCAGGATCAGAACATTGAAGCGGCTCCGGGCGAACTAGGTGCCAACAGCAATCAATCGTTTCAGTATGCGCTGAAATTTACAGGGCGTCTGAAATCGGCAGACGAATTTGGCAACATCGTTGTTCGCTCAACAGGCTCACGCATTCTTCGTCTGAAAGACGTGGCTCGTGTGGAACTGGGTGCCCTCACCTACTCCATCTTCACCAAAAATGATGAAGCTCCTGCCGTAGTAATGGCCATCAGTCAAACAGCTGGTTCCAACGCTCAGGACATCATCAAGGAGGTGAAACAGATTATGGAAAAATCGTCGAAGAAATTTCCACAGGGTGTGACCTACAAATACCAAACAGATGCCAGCGAATTTTTGGATGCTTCTATCGAAAAAGTATTGCATACACTGCTCGAAGCCTTTGTGCTGGTGTTTATTGTGGTATTCCTGTTTTTGCAAAACTTCAGAGCCACGCTTATTCCGGCTATTGCGGTACCGGTAGCAATTATTGGTACCTTCTTCTTCCTGCTGTTGTTCGGATTTTCGATCAACCTGCTGACATTGTTTGCGCTGGTACTGGCCATCGGTATTGTGGTGGACGACGCCATTGTGGTAGTGGAAGCGGTTCATGCTAAAATGGACAGTGGCGTAAAAAGTGCCAAACTGGCGGCAGAAATGGCCATGGGAGAAATTGCTCCGGCAATTATTTCTATCACGCTGGTAATGGCTGCTGTGTTCGTACCTGTAAGTTTCATTGGCGGAACAAGCGGCGTTTTCTTTAAACAGTTTGGGTTGACACTGGCTATCGCCATTTTGATTTCTGCGGTGAATGCATTAACCCTGAGTCCGGCATTGTGTGCCATTTTTCTGAAACATGAAAACAACCCCGACATCAAAGATAAAAGCCTGATTCGTCGCTTCTATTATTATTTCAATATCGGTTTTGCGGCTATTACAGCCAAATACAAAAAAACGCTGGAATTCCTGGGAAAACGCAAACACCGCTGGATTACCGCCGCTATCATCATTGTATTTACAGGTATTTTAGTGATGCTAATGCGCATTGTGCCAACTGGTTTTGTACCAAACGAAGATAGTGGTAACGTAATGGGAATGGTTTCGCTGGCTCCGGGAGCATCGTTGGAACAAACCGAGAAAGTAAATAACCAATTGCTGGAAATCATCAAGAAAGTACCTCACGTACAAACAACCACCAGTCTGACAGGGATCAACTTCCTAGCTGGTCAGGGTAGTTCATACGGATCGATCATTGTAAAAATGGATCCGTGGAATGAACGTGACATTACTACCACCGATGTGGTAGCACAACTCAAAACCGCAACCGACACCATTAAAAATGCGAAGTTTATGTTCTTTGGAACACCTACTTTACAGGGATTTGGTATGAGTAGTGGTGTGGAACTGAAAATGCAGGACAAAACCGGTGGTGATATCAACAAGTTTTATAGTGTTACAAACGAGTTTTTGGACAAGCTTCGGAAACGTCCGGAGGTAATGATGGTAATGTGTAGTTTCGACCCTCGTTTTCCTCAGAAAATGATCGAAGCCAACATTCCGAAAATTAAAGATGCCGGATTGACCCTGAGCGAAGTAATGGGTTGTTTGCAATCCTACATCGGATCGATGTATGTATCCAACTTTAATGCTTATGGAAAACAATACCGTGTATTTGTGCAGGCTGCACCAGAGTACCGTACCAAACTCGACGACCTGAGTGGCATCACCATCAAGGCTTCGAATGGAACCATGACGCCGATTACGGAATTCATCACCGTGAAAGACGTTACCGGCCCTCAGTCATTGACACGTTTCAACCTGTTCTCGTCCATGGATGTGACTGTGATTCCAAACTTTATGACCGGAAAAACGATGGGTGACGTACTGAATGCGTTGAAAGAAATTCCGCTACCAGATGGATATGGATACGATTTCGGTGGTATGACTCGCGAGGAAGCCAACGGTAGCAATCAAACGATTATCATCTTCCTGCTTTGTTTGATCTTCGTATATTTGCTTCTGGCAGCACTGTACGAAAGCTACATTTTGCCAATAGCGGTATTGCTTTCACTACCTATCGGTTTGGCAGGGGTATTTATTTTCATCTTCGTGGGAATGATCAACGGAAGTGGTATTATGAACAATATTTATGTGCAGATTTCGCTCATTATGTTGATCGGATTGCTGGCCAAAAATGCCATTCTGATTGTAGAATACGCACTGCAACGTCGCAAACAGGGCATGAGCATTGTGCAATCGGCTGTTGAAGGTGCTACTGCACGTTTGCGCCCTATCCTGATGACATCGTTTGCCTTTATCTTCGGCTTACTTCCATTGGCAGTAGCTCACGGTGCAGGTGCTGTTGGTAATAAATCGATTGGTATCAGTGCTATTGGCGGTATGTTAGTGGGTACAGTTATCGGTATTTTGGTGATTCCTTCACTGTTTATTATTTTCCAGAATTTGCAGGAAAAAATCAGCAAAAAGAAATTACCTGTATTAGAAGAAACAAACGAAATCTAATTCAAATCATTTGCCGGAAATTGCTTTCCGGCAAATGATCCACATTTCAGCATAAAAAATATGTATAAAACAAATCATACAAAACAGGTATTAATAGCTGCTGTGCTTGTCTCAGCTGTGTCGTTAATATCATGTCGCGACTATCAACAGCTGACCAAAGCGCCATCCATCGACCCTACCGGGCTGGTGCGGGATGTTCAGGTGGCGCAGACCGACAGCTCGTTGCAGTCAATTCCCTGGCGCAGCTATTTTCCCGACACCAAACTGCAAGCTCTTATTGCCGAAGGATTGGAACACAACTACAGCATGCAGACAGCCTTGTCGAGCATTGCGCAGGCAGAAGCCAACTTAAAATTGTCCAGAAATGCTATGACCCCATCGGTTTCGGCAGCTGCCATGATCGATCATAAACGGTTAAGCACTGGTTCGGAGGTATTTAGCAAGTATACCAATGTAAATACGCTGGGATTGACGATGAGCTGGGAAGCCGACATCTGGGGCAAATTGAACAGCCAGAGCAAAGCAAAATATGCCAGCTATCTGAATACCCTCGAAAGCCGTAAGTTGATTCAAACAACGCTGATTTCAAACATTGCTACCTATTATTATAATCTGGAAGCATTGGACGAACAATTGAAAACTACGCTCGAAAACATTGTAATCCAACAAAAAACAGTGGAAACGATGCAAGCATTGAAAGATGCAGGACAAACCACCGGTGCAGCTGTTGAGCAAAGTAAAGCACAGTTGTACAGCACGCAGTTGTCGGTGTTTGCGTTGGAAAATCAAATTCATCAGGCAGAAAATTCAATCTGTTTATTGCTCGGTAGGCCTGCTGGTAGCATCGACCGCAACAGCATCGCTCAGCAAAGCATTCCTGAACTGATGAACGGGAATATCGGAGTACGTGCACTGGCTAATCGGCCGGATGTAAAGCAAGCCGAGCTAACTTTGCAATCGGCATATGCAACTACCGATGCTGCCAAAGCGGCATTTTATCCAACCTTTAGCATTAGTTCCCTGTCGGTAGGATATGCCGCTGGAAGCTTTGCCAATTTCTTTAGCCTGTCGCACCTGGCCACCGAAGTGGTAGCCAACCTTTCGCAACCGATTTGGGCCAAAGGACAGTTGAAAGCGAATTTGAAAATTTCGGAAGAAACGCAAAAACAAGCATTGCTGAATTTCTCCAATACGATGCTTACTGCCGGGAAAGAAGTTTCGGATATTATGTTTAGCTACCAATCGTCGGTAAAGAAAAACGAATGGCGCAGCAAACAATTGGAATCGCTTTTGAAATCGGTTGACTTTACTCAGGAGCTTTTAAAAGCGGGTGAAGCCACTTATACTGAGGTGTTGACTGCCCAACAAAGTTTGCTGAATGCTCAATTGGCAAAAACCACCGACAAGCTGGAACAACTTACTCAGAGCGTGAATTTATACCGTGCTTTGGGTGGTGGATTGAAATAAACTGTTCACTATACTTTTCTTAATGCAAAACAGCGTGATCACTTCTGAGGAAGCAGTTCACGCTGTTTTTTATTCGTACCAACAGTTATGACAAATCGGTCGGCGTTGCAAATTATAAGTCAGGGTGATTTCGTTGGTTCCATAATTTCCTCTTCGTAGGCTTCCAAAATGATAATCGTAACTGTAGGCCACATGCAAATCTTCGCTGACGTTGATGCCAAATATCATTCCGGCCTGACTACGGGTACGGTAAAAAACACCGATATCAAACAAATCCGGTTTATCGGTCAATCCATTATTCAGACTATATTTAAAATAGCCGGTAAAATTCAGTTCGGCCTGATAGATATTGGCATACTGGATGCCACAAAGGCCGGCGCTCCAGTTAAACAATCCCATATAATCGGTTCGATAACGCGAGTACAGGAAATTCGTATTGGTTTGCAAGGCTTGTTGCTTGTCAAATGCCGCTATCAAATTTTGCGACGAAGCCCCTATTTTCCACAACTTACTGGAAAACTCCAGTCCTAAATCGGCATCAAAAGCTCCGGTGGAGTTCAATCGTGAATACAGGATCGGATCCACATCCGACTCAGTAATGATCTTGGATGCATCATAGCCTACCATTTGATAATTGCCTCCAACACCTAAATGCATTTGCCACAAATAATCCAGGGTAACGGCATAAGCGTAGGAAAAATTAATGTTGGTGAGCGATGTATATCCAATTTTATCCTGAAGTACCGAAAGTCCTAACTGCGTATGATAATCTTCCAGATATGTGCTTCCTGACGCAAAAAAAGTAGTTGGAGCGCCCTCCACTCCCAACCATTGCTTTCGGGCCGACAGATTAAACACTGCTTTGTATTTATCATAGATCCATGCCGGCGAAATTCCGTGCATGTCGCTCCAGTAGTTATTGAGTCGGATATTGGATTGCCCCATCAATCCGGTTCCCAGCATTAAATATAGTATGCAAACTTTCAATCGCCTCATATCCACCTCACCTGATTACAGTTATATATCCTTCTTTTGGTTTCATAGCCACAGCGCTATCAAAGTACAGCACATAAAAATACGTATCCGACGATACCGGTCCACCATTGTACGTACCATCCCAACCATCATTTCCGCTAAACAACATCACTCCGTTGCGATTGTATATTTTCACCCGATACCCTTTCATGAACACATCGTTCTGCCCATCGCCATTCGGAGTAATCGTATTTGGGATCTGCATATAAATCAATTCGGTTGTCACCACGCTATCGCAACTGTTCTTCGATTTGAAAACATCTGTATAGACACCCGCCTGATCGTATGTTTTTCCATTTATCGAATAATTTTGTCCCGGGAATAATCGAATTGCCTGCGAAACGTTGTAGCCCGTATAGTACTTCAACTCAAGTGTGAGCAAACTGTCGCAACCCGTGCAAGTGGTAAGTTTCACCTGATGCAAGCCCGGCGTACTCAACACTTCGCCCGAACTAACCACATAACTTTCGCCCGAACACAAAGCCACCGACTTCATTGCACTCTCAACCGGATTTACTTTCAAATCCATCTGAGAAATACTATCGCAGCCACCCGACGACCGGAACTTAGCCGAATACACCCCCGCCCTATTGCATTTTATTCCATTCCAGGTATATGGCAGTTCTGAACTACAAATAGCTTGACAGAAAGTAGTAACGATCGGATCTTCTGCCTTCAGATTCAAAACTACTGTACTATCGCAGCCATTCGAACCCACTAAATGCTTTTCGTAAGTCCCCGGAGTGCTACAAACAATTCCATTCCAGGTATAGGGCAATTTCGATAAACAAATCACCCGGTTCAATACCTGCGTTTGAGGCTGATTGACCGTTAGTATCAGGGTAGCAGCACTATCACTGCCGGCAGCATTGATCAGATGCTTTACGTATGTTCCGGCAGTAGTATAAGTCGAACCATTGAAGGTATAACTCTCTCCCTGGCAAATGGAAGCATTGGTAGTGGAACTTGTAGGTAATGCAACCACTGTAATTTGCAAAGATTGAATCAATCCAACGCAATTGTATTTTGTTGTTTCCTGCACTGTCAGGGTATAAATACCCGCCTTGATCCAGTTTACTTCCAATGAGTTAGTGGTTGACTGCTCCGGCGCTCCGCCGTTGATTCTCCATTCATACGAAGAGCCAGAAGTTGCTTGTACATAATACTTTTTGGTAGCACCTACCCCTACCACATCCGGCTGAGCGGATTGTGCCACCCCCTGCACAACACTTAGTAGTGTTATGAAAAGGACGAGTATGTAGGATGCTATTCGTTTCATTGATGTTCTCAACTATTTTTCAGAACATTTATAGTTCTGGATGTACAATGTATTCTTCCCCATAGTCGGGTGCTCTCACTGCCCGAAGGCAATGAGAGCGGCTCAACTCAGTAATTAATTGTGATAAATCGGAGAAGTATTTACCGGAGGATACACTTTCACTTTCAGTGTAAAGCTATTGCCTGAGCAACTTCCTGACGTTGGTGTGATGGTATAAGTCACATCCACCGGAGCACTGGTAGTGTTAGTGAGCGTACCACTAATGGTTGCTGCATTACTTCCCGAGGCCTGTCCGGTGATGCCGGCTACTGCAGGAGCACTCCAGCTGTAAGTTGTTCCGGCAGGTACGATATCCGTTCCGTTTGCAGGGGTCAGCGTGAAGGTTTCGCCATTACAAATGGTCAGCACTTTGTTTGCAATCGTTGCCTGTGGATTCACCCTAACTGTAACTGTGAAGCTGGCTCCAGTACAAGTTCCTGAAGTTGGCGTAACTGTATACACCACATCAATTGGCGCATTGGTGGTGTTGGTAAGCGTGCCGGTAATATTGGCAGCACCACTTCCCGATGCCAATCCGGTGATGCCGGCTGCTACAGGAGCACTCCATGAATAAGTTGTTCCGGCAGGTACGATGTCTGTTCCATTTACCGGACTTACTGTAAAGCTGGTTCCGCTGCAAATGGCAGTAGCAGTTTTGTCGGCTATTGTTGCCTTTGGATTCACTCTTACGGTTACTTTAAAGCTGGAACCCGAGCAAGCACCTGAGCTTGGTGTAACGATATAAACTACATCTATCGCAGCGTTGGTGGTGTTGGTAAGCGTGCCACTAATGGTTGCAGCGCCGCTACCCGAAGCCAGTCCGGTGATGCCGGCTGCTACAGGAGCACTCCATGAATAAGTTGTTCCGGCAGGTACTATATCGGTTCCATTTACCGGACTCACTACGAAATTATCGCCACTACAAATAGCCGCAGGAGTTTTATCGGCGATGACTGCCAATGGATTGACAGTGACGCTAATCGTAACGGGCGCTCCGACACAATTATACTGATTGGTTTCAATTACCTGCAAGGTATAGTTCCCCGGTTTTGTCCACTTAACCGTAATCAGGTTCGGAGTAGCGCCGGCAGTAATCGTGCCTGCTGTAGCATCGCTGATACTCCAATCATAAGTAGAACCAACTGTGCGACTAACACCGTAGGATTCGGTTGAATTCTGACACACCGATTGAGTGGCTGTGGAAGATGGATAAGGAGCTTGCGCATTTGTGTTGATAGAGTTTACTACCAAAAGAAGCAGCACTGTGAGCCATTGTAGAAAATGTTTATTCGTTTTCATACTATTTGGATATTAATTGTTTTATCTTTTTGTTATTAATCATTCAATTTATTCATGGTATATACTTGAAGTGACCGGTTTTGGTGTAACTGTCACCACATAATTCACCGTTGGCCCGGTACAGCCATTGGCTTTGGGAGTAATCGTATACGTGACTGTTCCCGATGTCGAATTATCAGGATTGGTCAGTACCTGAGCCGGTAAAGTGTCCACTCCACTGGCGGTAAATCCTGTAATGCCATTCGTTGATGAAGCTGTCCACTCAAAGGTCGTTGCGGGAACGTCAGATGTCAGCGTAACCAAAGTGGTACTTGTTCCGGAGCAAACAGTTTGTAGTAAGCTGGTATTGGTTACAGTTGGAACAGGTTTGATTGTCAGTACCAAAGTGGCCGTACTATCGCAGCCCACTGCATTGGTCAAATGCTTTGCGTAGGTTCCCGCTGTGCTGTAGTAAGTACCATTGAAAAGCAGGCTATCGCCCTTACAAATGGAGGCATTTGTCGTTGATGAAGTGGGTTGGATAATGCTGAGTTGAATGGTGATGGTACTGTCGCAGCCAGCTTTGTTGGGAATAACGGCGGTCTTCGTACCGGAAGTGGTATACACCGTTCCATCCGGAGCTTTGTAGCTTGCACAAGAGGTAACAGCTATTGTGGAACTGGTGGGCGCCAATACATTCACCACAATCGGAGTTTTAGCGCTTTCGCAGCTACCGTTATTGGAACTCACATAATACGTTTTCGAACCAACCGCAGCTGTAGAAGGAGTTGGGGCGGTTGCCACGCCCGCATCAGCCAATGAGTTGAACCATTTCAGGTTTGTGCCTGTAGCAGTAAGAGCTGTAGCTGTACTGCCCACACAATAATTGATGGGAGAAACCACTACCGGTTGCGTGGGTGTTGGATACAAAGTCAGTTGGCTCTGATTGTTGGTGGCACTGGCTTCCAGACCTGTGTAAGCCACCGTTGCTTTGTTTTGCCAGGAAGTTCCTGAAGTGGGTTTGAACTGAATAGTTATAGCAGGATAGCTTGCACCATAAGCCAGTGCATCTGTCCGGGTGAATGTGTAGATATTTCCGGTATTAGCCACTGTCCAGCCCGTTCCCGATGCAGAAACGACACTTAATCCCGCCGGAAGGGTGTCAGTAACAGTTACTGTATTGCCGGCAATGCTGTTTTCGGTGCCGTTGTTCGAGACATTCAGCGTAAATGTGTTTCCATTTACCGGATCGGCGCAATAATTATCCAGCGTACTATTCACCACAAAGTCGGTGTTGAGCACTTTGGTACTTATGCTAAAGTTATTGTTGGTAAGGTCTTCGTCCGTGATGCCGGTAGGGGTTGGATTGATGCCCACCATGTTGCGAATGATACCGTCGCCGGCGGGTAAATTGGTGATCGTCCCCACAATGGTGAAGGTAACCATGCTTGTGGCGGCCATATTGAGGGCTGTATTCAATGGGTTGACAAAGCCCGAAGTCACAGGTACGCCGTTAGTATACCCACTGGCCGTATTGGCCGCCACACCATAGTTATTGAAGGTGATGCTGCTGATTTTGAACACTCCATTGGGTGCTATAAAATTGCTCAGTCCATCTACAATCGAATCGGCCATTTGCAAATTGGACAAAGCGGAAGTGGTGGAATTATACACATTAATGGTGTACACCAACTGGTCGTTTACCTTCGCATTCAGTTTATCCACATTGGCATCCACGCGCACACCGCCTGGCGTGGTGATAATCAGGTTACGGATTTCGTGATAGTTGACACCGCCACCGGTAGAAGCAGCAAAACCCACCTTCAAGGTAGAAGGGGGTGCCGTGGTAGTGGTATATGTCATAAGGGTTGTATCGGCCGACAGGGGTGATTTTCGCCAAACAACTGATATTTTGTATTTTCCGCCCACGGGCATCACCGTGATTTTTACTCGTCGATAAAAATCGGTATCGGTAGGCCGTGTGGCAGTAATTGTATTGTAGTCGATAGAGTTGACATTGGAACTGGAACTGCTTTGCAACTGCGTGGTAGCCAGGAATGGATTGGTAGTAGAGGCTTTATTGGTGGTGGGTCCACGAAGTGTTACCGAGTTGCATAACAAACCGGGGCCTCCTACGCGGCCTTCATTCGGATTGGAGAAATTTCCATATTCATCAAGCCCGATACCAAGATATCCTCCGGCCAATCCGGTATTTGTTCCTGCATTTGTATTCGGTGCATAGCCCAACGAGCCCCCATAGCCTCCTAACTTGAAAGTGGCATTGGCATCAAACAAAAAAATACCGATACCATCCGCACCGTTATAGGGCGCATCGGAAGCTGAACGCCATACTTTGTATTCAAAATCGATTAATGCTCCCAGTGTAGAGGGAAAAGTAGAATTGATATAAGCAAACCCTTTTTGGTTGCCATTGGAATTGGTAAGGCGCAACCAACCATCATTGACCGGATCGACCACCCCGGAAGTAAGAAATGCCGTTGGGCTTCCCCCCATGATGACTGAAGAACTGACAGCGTTGGTTCTGAAATTTTCCTTGATGGTAAACTGGGCAACAACAGGACTTACCACGAACAGCAAAATAGCTATCGGGAGTAAAATCAATGATTGTTTGGGAGGAAATTGTGTTGCCCTTCTTTTTAGCATGAGTAATTATTCTGATAATGTGTTTTGATTTGTGTAAGCTACTCAAACAGGGCTTTTCGGGCTAAGGTAACTGATCGCAGGATGGTTAAGCACTGCGAATTTCAATCAAACAAACATTAGAATAATTCAATACTAAAAAAGACATCAGAAGATGCGTAAAAAACACGAAAACCGCGTTGTAAACAGCTTCTGAGTGGTTGTGAGTTGATCAAAAGTAATAATTATCTCTATTAATATGACCCGAAATATTCATAAAAGAACCGGCAGAAGGCCAAAAAGCAGCAATTGCGACAGGCTTTGTTTCGCAGTACTACAAATCACCTGAAAGTAATTGCTACAGGGGTTTTCATAAAATAATCATTTGATAAAAATAAGAGGATTGTGCCGATTAAAAAGTGAAATGATTACACAAAAAAGGGGTGACATCACGTCACCCCCCAATCATAAATATAAACGCTATAAAGAAAGATTATTCCACATTAATGTCCGACCCAACGTGGGTGTTTTTATTCACCACTTTGGGGCTTCCTTTGCAATCGATATCGCTTGCTCCGAGTGCGGTGGCATCCAGTTTTTCGGAAGCAAATACGTTGGCATGCGAAGCACCGGTCATGCGCACATCGGCGGTTTTGGCTTCGAGTTCCTCGGCTTCTACCTGGCAAGCACCGGTACCTTCCAGTTTCAGGGCGGAGCATTTTCCATTAAGATCTACCTGCGATGCGCCCGTAAGATGCATCTCTACCAGGCCGGAAGCGTCGATATCCATCTCGGCTTTGCTGGCTCCGGTAAGTTCTACATACAAATTGGCGGTGCTGATTTGTGCTTCGGTAGAGACCTGGCTCGCTCCGCTGCCTTTGATGCTTTGAATAGAGTCGGCAGAGATGGTTACAGTAATATCGCGGTTGAGATATATCTGCCCTTCGGTGTATACATGCAACACACCGTTTTCTACTTTGGTAATTACTTTCGAAAGTATATCAGTAGGTGCTTCTACAGTGATTTTTTGAGTAGAATCGTTGGCCAACACCAGATGTATATTGCCCGATACTTCTACTTGATGAAACGATTCCAGTGAACGAAATTCTTTTTTGGACTGTGAGTCATCGTCCGACCAGTTGAGCGTAATCGGATTACCATCGTGGTTTTTCAGATGCAACATCGTTTTGGCACCAATGCTATAAAACATGAACAAACCTGCCAGCCACAACACCACCACTACCAACGACGCAGTGCGCGATACGCTCCGCTTGCCGGTAACCAGCTGAATAGCCCAATACACCAACAAAAAGATAGGACAACCCACTACCAGAATAAGTGAAATAACCAGCAGCACCATTTTCTCGGGCGTAATCACGGTCCAGTTCGCAAATATCTCGGGGGCAGCGGTATTCATCAGCGATGGTTCAAAGATAAGTATCACCAACAGCACCAAGAGCGCACCTACCAGCACCACTCCCACTACACCGAGCAATGCACCCAGCAATCCGAACACTACCCGCATGATGGTTTGCATCACCTCGCCAACGCGCGAACCTACCCGCCCGGCCGATTGCTTGAATTTATCGCTTTGCACATAGCTTCGGGCGTTGTTCAGCTCTGTTTTTATGCTTTCAACATTTACATCTTCGCCCTGCATCTCCAATCGCTGAGCGGCAGTGATGGCTTCGGGAGCTACAAACCATATAACGATGTACACCGGAATGACAAAGCCTACGCCCACGAACACCAGAATAACCAACAGGATACGAATGAGGGTAACATCGAGGTTGAGATAGGCCGACAAGCCACCCGACACGCCACCCAGAATCGCATTTTCGGGATCGCGATAGAACCGGCGGGCCCGATTGGACTGCTGTTTCTTTTCCGACTTGGTTTGTTTGGGCTCTTCGTCTTCTTCGCCGGCATACTGGCTGGGTTTGCCCATGATTTCGATCACTTCCTGCACGTCTTCCAGGTTGATCACATTTTTATTCTTTTGCAGCTTCTCGCTAAATAGTTCGGCAATGCGCGCTTCTATATCGGTCATGATTTCGCGGCGCTCGGCTTCGTCGGTGAAATGATCCGCAATCTCGTGCAGATAAGTCTGAAGCATGTCGTAAGCATCGTCATCAATATGGAAAACGATGTTGTTCAAATTGACGGTTAATGTTTTTTTCATATCGCTGTTTTATTCAGTTGAAATTCAGTTGTGATTGAGTTGTGAATAAGTTGTAATTCTGTTGTGATTAGGTTATAATTCAGTTCGATTATGTTGTAATTCATTTAGGGCTAATTCGATCTGGCTTTGGTAGAAATAATATCTATCCACCTACGCGCAACCCAGTAATAACCAAATTATAACTTATTTACAACTAACTCCAACCAATATTCATAACTATGTCCTTATTTTTACTCTTTAATTTTATTTACCACCTGATTAATTTCTTCCCAGGCTGTTTCCAGTTCGTCCAAAAAGGCTCTTCCCTTTTCTGTCATTTCGTAATACTTGCGTGGCGGCCCCTGCGTGGACTCTTCCCACCGATAATCGAGCAATTCGCCATTCTTAAGTCGAGTCAGCAGTGGGTAAAGCGTTCCTTCCACCACAATCAGTTTGGCCTCTTTCAGCTCCGCGATAATATCCGAAGCGTACGCAGATCTTTTTTTCAGGATAAGCAGAATGCAATATTCCAAATACCCTTTTCGCATCTGCGATTTAATGTTGTCTGCATTCATGTTAGTCTTTTAGTTAGTTTTATAGTGAACATTATTCGTAATAGCGATTACTCTGTTTTATTTATCAACTCAAAATAGTAACGCTGATGAAACGGATGAAGCGAAGATGAAGCGGATTGAATACGGATTGGTCATTTGATTCATCAAATGAGACGGATCAGGTAGCTATCCGTTTCGACTTGTCGAAAATCAATCAGCAAATACAATCAGTGATTATCCGCTACATCCGTCCGATCCGCGTTCCCATTCTATTTCATTTTGATTGGAATAAATCACAAAATAATCAGTAAAAATCATTCCCCCGCCGGGGCAATCAATAAGATCAGATTTTTCTCTTCGTCAGGTTCAGGTGGCTTTTCAAAGTAAGAACAACCTGTCTTTGCTCTTTATTCTTTGCTCTGCCCATCTATTTCAACAGTTCGAGCAATTTTACACGGAAAAAGTACTCGTATTTGGCCTGAATTTGTTCCGATTCGGCCTGAGTCAGGTTGTTTTTGGCCTGATAAAGTTCGTAAAGCGTGGCTCTGCCGGCTTCGTATTTCTGATTCGAAAAGCGATAAGCCTCTTTGTTGGCCGCCACCGACTGTTTGGCCGACTCCCAACGGCTGCTCGCTCCCACTGCATTGTAATACGACTGCTGAATGGTTTTGCGCAATTCTTTGCGCGCATCGTCGATGGCAATTTGTTTGCTCTCGATACCCAGTTTAGCCGATTTGATATTGTTGCGGGTAGCATATTTATCGAAAATGGGCACAGATACATTCAAACTGAAGCCTCCGTTTACTTTGTCGCCTATCTGCTTACCAAACGAATCATAATCGTAAGCCTGTCCCGTAAGAGGATTTTTTACATTGTTGATATAGTAAGACGATCCCACGCTTCCGCTCAACGACACCGATGGATAATATCCCGTGCGGGCAATGTTCAGCGAATATTCGCTGCTTTTGAGGCGAGCCTCGGCGGCTTTAATTTCCGGACGATTGACGATAGCACTGCTGTACACATCCTCTGCGGCCAACAACACAAAGTCTTTTTCGGCAAACTCGGACGGTGAAACCACGTCCAGCGACTGAAAGTCATCCACCTCCATGTATTGCGCCAGATCCAGCAGCGATAGATTGAGCGTGTTTTGCGCCTGCGTGCGGGTCAGCTCCTCTTTGGCTTGCTGCGCATACAGTTCCAGCAGTTCACCTTCGGCCATTTTGCCCGATTGTACCAACGATTTGCGCTGCTCTACCTTTGCTTTGGTAAGCGACAGCTGTTCCTCGGCCACACGCAGCAATTCTTTGTTGAGCAACACTTGCAGGTAACCGGCAGCCACATTGGTAGCAATGTTTTTCTTTGTTTTTTCCAAATCGGCTTTCGATGCTTCGGCATCTGCCCGCTTTGCTTTTATTTCGTATTGCAGACGGTTGCCGTTGTAGAGCAACACACTGCTGGAAATGCCCAAACTGGTACTGGTGGACACTGATGTGCCATTGCCACTCTGATAAGTATTGTTTTCACCCAGTGTGCGGCCAAGCCCAAGATTTTGCGAAGCACTTGCACCGACCGATGGCAACAGGTTTTTGCGAGCCTGATCGTAAGCAATATCGCGGTTGCGGGTTTCCAGCACCTGTTGCTTAATGGTGCGGTTGCGAGCCACTGCCGTATCCACACATTGCTGTAGTGTCCACACCTTTGTTTGTGCCGATGCCAGCAAAGTAGCCAGCGTAGCACCTAAAATCATATAAATCCTGGCATTCATATTTCGAATTGATTTATTTGGTTGTTCATTTTTCCTTATTCATTGTTGCAGGGTGCCTTACGCAGCCCAAACGGAAGTTATTCTTTAGTATTCAGTTCCAATTGCGAAGCTGACAGCATTCATTCTATACACTTTCTGCATCATTCTGTGAGCGTTCGCGTTCATTCTATTAACTTTCTTCGTCATTGCGAGAGCGATATTGATGATTACGAGAACGATATTGTCAATTACGAAGCCGACATTTAACTTTGCGAGAACGATATTGACGATTACGAGAACGATATTGTCAATTACGAAGCCGACATTTAACTTTGCGTGAACGATATTGTCAATTGCGCGACTGATATTGTCAATTGCGCGAGCGAAAATGTCAATTGTGTGATCGATATTGTCAATTGCGCGAGCGGAACTTAACATTGCGCGAACGGAAGTTAACATTGCGTGAACGGAAGTTAACATTGCGCGAACGGAAGTTAACATTGCGCGAATGGAAGTTAACATTGTGCGAGCGATATTGTCAATTGTTTAGTCGTCAGCGACCATTGTTTGACTGTCAGCGATCATTATATTAACAAACACTATCACTCAGGTCCACTCTTCACCTATCGTTTTCCCTGCAAATGCGATTTATTTTTTATCGCCCTTTTTTGCGTCATCCGGCTTTTTCTCCAATACTTCGGCACCCCGCAATTGGTCTTTCAACTTCAGCCCGCTCTTCACTTCTATCTTTATTCCGTCGCTCAAGCCCAGCTTTACTCTACGCTTTTCAAAGGCTTGTGGCTCTTTTGTTTTCAACACATACACAAATGAAGTATCTCCACTAAATTCCACACAGCTTTCGGGGATGGTAAGCACGTCGGTCTGGCGGGTAAGCAATATCTCGGCATTGGCACTGTAGCCTGCACGCACAAATACATCTTTTGGCACTTTCACCGCAGCTTTCATCTCAAACATAATGGCGCCATTTTCTTCTTTTCCCTTTGGCGAAACATATTCGAGTGTAGCTGTGAGTTTCTGATCCTGCAATGCTCCAATGGTAATGTCCATCGGCATCCCTACTTTGATGCGTCCTACTTCGGTTTCGTCCAGTTTTCCTACAAACAGCATGTCGCTCATGTTGGCCACAGTGGCAATGGTGGTACCATCGTTGAAACTGTTGGACTGAATCACCGAGTTACCCACTTTTACAGGCACATCCAGTATGGTACCGGTAATGGTAGAGCGCACCAGGGTGTTGCTTATCTGCGATTTGTTGCTCGAGATACCGTCGCGCACCAGACTCAGGTTGTCTTTGGCGGCTTTCATCTCTTCTTTATCGTTTTTGTATTGCAAGTCGGTTTTCTCGAACTCTTCGCGCGAAATTACCTTGTCTTCGTACAGTTTCTTATCGCGGTTGTAGTTCTTTTCGCTCTGTGCCATGGCAATTTCGGCACGCTGCACGCGCGATTCGGCCGAGTTGAGGCTCACCATGTCGGGGATTACCTTGATTTTTGCAATCACATCGCCCGCATTTACTTTGTCGCCGGCTTGTTTGTAAATTTCGGCAATGATACCGGACATTTGCGGCTTAATCAAAATCTCGTTACGAGGATCTACTTTACCCGTAGCCACGGTGTTTTTTTCTACGTTACCAATCGTTACCTTTTCTACTTCGTATTTGGTAACTTTAGGGCGTGACTTTTGCCACAGAAACCAAACTGTCCACAAAACAGCCACCCCCATTAAAACAAAAAGAGCAATTTTAAAATACTTTTTCATGATGATTTCCTATTTATAACCCCCACCC
>JBJOOU010000266.1:0-8040 GCA_046051105.1 Bacteroidota bacterium | reverse complement strand
TCTATTTTCGCCCGTTCACGATAATTGAAACGCGCTGCAAAGTAATCGCGCCCGTAATACAAAAATCCAATTCGGATGTTATTCAAATCAGGAACGGCTGACTTGTTTTTTACCTGAATATAGGTGTCGATGCAATACATGCTGGAAGGTTCCAGAAACACAGGTTTCATAAAGTTGGCATCGCAATTAAAAGCCGGAATGCTGATAGCGCTATTGCTAAACACAAAGTTATCATAATACGAACAACTCCACACATTAAACAGCACCACCGAGTCGGTTTGATTGTAAATACAAATGGCACCAGCGTACGTGGCATTTGAATCATTCTCACCCGAGATGCAACGATCCATTCGAAAAAATACCCGCAGCGGATTGGGGTCGGATTTTTGGCGACGCAGGTCTATCTTCACCACTTCTTGCTCCACCGTATTCGCTTCTTCCCGACAGGAAAAAAAGATGAAACACAAACTAAGTATGATGAATAACCTTGTCATGGCGATTGATCCGTTTTTGTAACAATAAAACGAACAAACGCGAAAATAAGTATACTACATGCGTATTTTCTTAAGCCTGGTGTGTAGTTCCTCCTGTTTTTTTTCAAGATACAGCTGAAACTTTTGATATTCTTCCGTTTGAGGAAACAATGGGCGGTGCATCAAGCCGTGGTTGTATTTTTCGATTTCCTGCTTCAATTCCCGGGTGCTATCATCAAAAAAAGTATCGGCAAACCGCTGCCAGATATAATCCACCGCCTGCTCGGAAGGATGCAGCATGTCCTGCGCATAAAAACGATAATCGCGCAGTTCGTCCATCTGAATTTCGTAAGCCGGGAAGTAGCTTACAAAGTCAAACTCTTTTTCCAGTTCATCCACGGCCATCAGCAAGGTACTTTTGCTCAGGTTGTTTTCGTGCGCACCATCTTTCCAATGGCGCACCGGGCTTACGCTGAAAATAATGCGCAACTCAGGGTTCAACTCTTTCAGCTGAACGAGCAATGTTCGATAGACGAATACAATTTCGTCCACTGTAAGTTTCCTGCGAAAAAAATGGGCGGCCGGCAGTTTGTGGCAATTCGCCACCACCAACTTTGTGCGGATATCCTCGTACACCCAAGCCGTACCGAAGGTAATAAGCAGATAACTGCACGTACGAAGTCTTTCGTTGGCTGCTGATAGCCGACCGTTTATTTTTGACAGGCAGTCGGCTTGCGATACCGACGAAAACTGTGTACTGTGGGCAAAACTAGACCATAACTCTTTGTTCAGAAACAGGTCATCGGCCTCAAACAGCCTATTGCTAAGCATACGAGCCAGACTGTTGGCGATAGACTCAGGATTGAACAGTACCCCGAAAGGATTGACATCGGTATCGAACCACACCTGCTCCATTTTTTTACCAATATTTTCGGCAAAGCAGGACCCCAAAGCCAGTAATGAATCGCGATAACTCATCGAGAATGATGATTCAGCTATTTCAACTTTCGTATTAAACATAAAGGATAGTTATTAGTCTTTCAAAAACAAAATTACTGATTTTATTCCGTTCTGGCCGACATTGATTCTCGACAGAATAAAAAGTGAGAAAAACAATTTCCATACACATAACCAAATTTGGATATTTTTTCTATCTTTGGCATCTGTTTGCTAAAAATACCACATATCTTCCTTTAAAATAACTACATCATGAAAAAAATGCAAAGCAACATGCATCCAAACTCACTGCTGCGTCCTAAATTCCGTTCAGGTATTTCAATGGTTATCATCATTGTGCTAATGATTGTCCCCCAGCTTCGGGCACAGGACAGTACCTCCATTCGTAAATTAAAATCATTTGCTCAGCAGTATGTCAACTTTGCCAAAACCTATCCGCAGGAAAAAGTGTACCTCCATTTCGACAACACCTCCTATTACCTGGGTGAAACGATTTGGTTCAAGGCCTATGTAGCACGTGCCGACCGAAATAGTCTGAGCCCGATGAGTAAAATATTGTATGTGGAGCTGCTCAATCAGGAAGGCTATGTATTGCAAACAAAGAAATACAAAATCACCGACGGGCAATGTAATGGCGAATTTGCGATTAACCCATCGCAATACGGAGGCTACTACGAAGTAAGGGCCTACACCCGATACATGCTCAACTTTGGCAACGACAATTACTTTACTCGCATTTTTCCGGTATACGATCAGCCTCAAAAGGCGGGAGTGTTTAGCAAAACAATTTCATCCCGGCCGGTATCACAAGTCATTCCGTCCACTCGTGCAACTGAACCTCACCGGCCATCACTCGAACTGTCGTTCTTTCCCGAAGGTGGCGGATTGGTACAGAATGTAGAATCGAGAATTGCCTTTAAAGCTACCAACAAAAACGGCGAAAATGCAGTAGTAACAGGAGCTGTGTACAACGATAAAAAAGAAAAAGTAGCCGATATCGACAGCGAATTTGAAGGAATGGGCGTATTCCTGCTAAAACCAACCACCGAAAAATATTCCGCCGAAGTGGACTACAACGGTAAGAGTTATTCTTTTGCACTGCCTGCCATTGCTCCAAAAGGACATACATTATACATTGATAATACCGATGCCGATAAAGTAACTGTGGCTATCGAAAAAAATGCTGAAACACCTAGCATTCCGCTGGCACTTTCGGTTACATGTCGTGGTATCATGTATGTGTTTGAGCAAATCAATCTTGAGAAAGAAAATGCTACCACCTTTTCGATTGCAAAGAAACTGCTGCCCACGGGGGTGAATCAGTTTACGTTGTTCAACAGCAACGGGGACATTGTGGCAGAGCGGCTGGCCTTTGTCAACCGGAACAACCGGATGAACATCACCGTGAATCAGAACAAAGCACAGTATGAGCCCTACGAAAAGGCCAACCTGCAATTCACGCTAAGCGACCCCTATGGCAAACCTGTAGAAACCAGATTTTCGGTGGCGATACGCGATGGAGAAACCTCGCAGCAAAACCCTTTTGCCAATAATATACTGAGCGACCTGTTGCTATCATCCGAAATAAAAGGATACATCAACAACCCGGGCTTCTATTTTCAGAGCAACGACAATGCTCACCAGCAGGCACTCGATTTGCTGATGCTCACACAGGGATGGTCCAACTACTCGTGGCAACTGATGAGTGGTAAAAAACCATTCACACTAAAACATCATATGGATAAACAACTATACATTGAAGGGCATGTTGCGTCCATTATGATGAAACGAAAAATGAAAAATGTGGACGTATCCCTTTTGCTGATGACCGACAGCACCTCCCAACAAGGGAAATGCCCTACCGACTCGGTGGGTGAATTCAACTTCGGATTGCTCGACTATACCGGCAGTGCCCGACTGATATTGCAAACAAAAGTGGACAACAAGCTAAAAGGAACCCGCATTATGCTCGACCGGAACTTTATGCCCGACCCTCGTGCCTATTTCAACTCGGAACTACTGGCGGTACAACAATTTGTCAGCCCTTCGGACTCGTCCAGAGCCGCTTTGCTCGACTCGATACAAATGGGGCAAAAGCTTTCGATGTCCGAACGCGATCATTTGCTCAAAGAAGTAGTGGTAAAAGAAAAAAGCCTGCCTGCCAAGATAAGCTTGCGCTACGATGTGGACAAAGAGATGGATAAGATGGAAGACACGGGCGATTGGCAACCCACTGACATTTATAGTTTTCTGGAAAAAACCAATAAATACGTCTCCACCACTATCGACGAACAAGGCAATACGACTGCCAAATACAAAGGACGAAATTTGAAAATAGTAGTGCGCACCAGCAAAAACTCGGTGAGCGATGCCGAAGAATCCATTGGCACCGATCCGGCAACTTCATCAAATCATTTCACTACAACAATGCCACTGATTGATGAAATTGAATCGGTATCCATAGTAGAAGATGCCTCGAGCATACTTCGCCTATCAGGACGTTTGGACATGGACCCTACCCGCACTGCCATTTGCATTATTGTACGCAAAAGCAATTACAAACCAATTGTAAACGGTATGCGCACCACTTCGTTTGACGGATATGCTTATGTAAGGCAATTTTACACACCACAATACGACCGATACCGCGCACCCGGCGAAAAAGATATCCGCCGCACGCTCTATTGGAATCCAAACGTACAAACCAACAGTCAGGGGCAAGCCACTATTTCATTTCCCAACAACAATAAACGAACAACAAAATTCAATATCAGTGCCGAAACGGTTACTCAAAATGGCATTATCGGAGCCTATAACCAATAAGAGACATTCATGAAAAGAAGAACTATTTTTATTATTATTTGCCTGTTTTCACTGTGCATTGCGCCATCGCTCACCGCTCAAAACGCCAAAGACAGCGTGTATTTGACCAACGACAACCTGCTGATTGGCAAAGTGTATAAATATATGCCGGGGAAATACCTTTGCATTCAAACACCGTCAGGACAATTTACATTTGAATTCATCGATATAAAAAAACTTGCGATTCACTCGGTTGCCAATTATCAGGATGGAATTGACGAAGAAATCAAACCCATCAAAAACGAAACGGAAGCAGAGCCGGCCATTTTTAAGCCAAAAAAGACCATGCCTGCGGTAGTTGCTCCACCACCAACCATCGCCAACAGGCCAAAGTCAACCAACGCAGGCCGAAGCTTACTAGAGAATGAACCCGCCACACATGCATTGCGGTATCGCTCCAACAGTTTCTATGGCGATCAGTTTGCCGACAATGTTTTCATCGTGCAGGGACAGATCAACTGGTCTGACAAACTTCCTCTGCTAAAAAAATTTCAAACCATCTATGCTCGGCGCATCGAGCAGGATATAGCCATTGGAGGTGGAATGAGCTTAGGTTTCAATGGCCCGGACAAAAAACTCGTCAATACTTTTTGCGACGTCCGAAAGTTCCTCTTTGTCAACAATCACTACCATTCTCTGGCAGCCGATTTCGGATTTTCGGTCAGCGACGAAGATTCTTCTCCCTACCTGTGTTTGTCATACAATATAGGCATACGCATACAGGGACTAACTTTTTTACAGTTTGGCATCCACTATTCGCAGGAAAGATATGGCATCTATACATATAATTATAACTATGGTTACAGTTATTCGTATTACTCTTCCAATCTTCACCGACAAGTGGGGATTAATGCAGGGATTCTGTTCTGAGAATGTCGCAACCAATACAACTAAAAACCCCGCTCAGCCTATCAGCCGAGCGGGGTTTATCTATCTCAAAGTCCCCTTTAGGGGATTTAGGGGTCTCTAGTATTTGCTTACCAGCGCATTCACTTCGTCAGTTACCAGTTTGGCAAAGTCGGCCACACTCATGGTGCCTTTATCGCCCTCGCCCTGACGACGAACTGCTACTTCACCGTTTTCGGCTTCTTTTTCACCAACGATCAACATATATGGAATACGTTTCAATTCGTTATCACGGATCTTACGACCGATTTTCTCGTTACGATCGTCTACCTGCACACGCACATCCACGTTGTTCAGCGTTTTAGCCACTTCGTAAGCATAGTCGTTGAATTTTTCGCTGATAGGCAACACCACTACCTGATCAGGAGTCAACCACAATGGGAATTTACCCGCAGTGTGCTCAATCAACACAGCCACGAAACGCTCCATCGAACCAAATGGCGCACGGTGAATCATCACCGGACGGTGTTTTTGGTTGTCCTCGCCGGTATATTCCAGTTCGAAACGCTCAGGAAGGTTGTAGTCCACCTGAATAGTACCCAACTGCCAACGACGGCCCAACGCATCTTTCACCATAAAGTCCAGCTTAGGACCGTAGAAAGCTGCTTCGCCCAATTCCACACGGGCTTTCAGACCTTTTTCGGCACAAGCTTCCACGATAGCCGATTCCGCTTTTTCCCAGTTTTCGTCCGAGCCAATGTATTTTTCTTTGTTTTCAGGATCGCGCAATGAGATCTGTGCTTCGAAGTTTTCGAATTCCAGAGCATTGAAGATAATGAAAATGATGTCCATTACTTTTAAAAACTCGTTTTTCAATTGATCGGGGCGACAGAAAATGTGTGCATCATCTTGCGTAAAGCTACGCACGCGGGTCAAACCGTGTAGCTCGCCACTTTGCTCGTAACGATATACCGTTCCGAACTCAGCCAAACGCAATGGCATGTCTTTGTACGAACGTGGTTTTACTTTATAAATCTCGCAGTGGTGCGGACAGTTCATCGGTTTCAACAGGTACTCTTCACCCTCTTCCGGCGTATGAATCGGCTGGAACGAGTCTTTACCGTATTTTGCATAGTGACCCGAAGTAACATACAATTGTTTGTTACCAATGTGCGGAGTCATTACCTGTTGGTACTCGAAACGACGTTGAATCTTTTTCAAAAAGTCTTCCAAACGAAGGCGCAAAGCTGTTCCGCGTGGCAACCACAATGGCAACCCTTTACCTACAGTTTCAGAAAATGCAAACAGTTCCAGTTCTTTACCAATTTTGCGGTGGTCGCGTTTTTTGGCTTCTTCCAGCAATACCAGGTATTCGTCCAACATTTTCTTTTTAGGGAAAGTGATACCATAAATACGGGTAAGCATTTTACGTTTTTCGTCGCCACGCCAGTAAGCACCGGCTACACTCAGCAATTTCACGGCCTTGATATCGCCGGTGTTTGGTAAGTGTGGCCCACGACACAAGTCGGTAAAGTTACCTTGCGAGTAAAGCGTGATGGTACCGTCAGCCAGGTCAGTGATCAGTTCCACTTTGTATTCGTCACCTTTTTCTTCGAATTTTTTAATGGCTTCGGCTTTGCTGATGTCTGTACGAACAATAGCTTCTTTGCGCGCAGCCAGTTCCAGCATTTTAGCTTCGATGGCAGGCAGGTCGCCTTCTTTGATCACAGCCGTACCCGGATCTACATCGTAGTAGAACCCACTTTCGATTGCCGGACCGATACCGAACTTGATACCAGGATACAACTCCTGCAAAGCTTCGGCCATAAGGTGAGCCGACGAGTGCCAGTACGCATGTTTGGCTTCTTCATCGTCCCATTTGTGCAATTTAAGTGTAGCGTCTGTTTCGATCGGGCGGGTCAAGTCCCAGATTTGATCGTTTACTGTGACAGCAAGCACGTCTTGTGCTAATCGTGAGCTGATGCTTTCAGCCACTTGAAGTCCGGTGGTGCCTTTGGCAAATTCGCGCACCGAACCGTCGGGGAATGTAATTTTAATCATGATGTTTTGAACCTTACAAATGGTTTTTAAGTTTGAGCTGCAAAGATAAGATTTTTAGGATTGAATATACAATCTGAGTCGTTTTTTGTTGATCAAATTCCTTTCAACACCTTACATAAACTACCACACATTTTTCAGCACATGCATTTTCAGCCATAAAACACTTCAACAAGAAGGAACTTCATGATCGAATGATATGCTTTTTTAAACAACCACAAATATAAAAAACAAGGGGGCATTACAAACATTATATGAATATAATTGTTCATACAAAATAATAGTTATACTTTTGTAACCATAATTAAAACATAACTAAACTCGCTACACCATGTCAACCGAAGAAACTATCGTATCTATCGAAAAAATAATTGAAAACCTGATACATATACACCCATTGCTCTCTAAAAATTTCAACCGGGCCATTCGTAACAAATCCACATTGAACCCGGGGGCCTTATTTGTATTGGGCACAATTAGGAAACATCAGCTTTTATCCATGTCAGAAATTGGGTGCAAATTATCCATGCCAAAGCCACATGTAACTGCCCACATTGATAAATTAATTGCTGAAGGGATGGTAGAAAGGGTAAATGATCCCAAAGACAGAAGAATTATCAATATCCGCTTGACTGAAAAAGGTCATCTTGACTTTGAAAATATCAAATCGGAAATAACAGAAGAAATGCGCCACAGAGTTGAGAAACTCTCGGATGAAAAAATGAGAAATTTGTATGAATCTACCGAAATTGTCCGAAACATTCTTACGGAAATGATGGAAGAAAGCATACAGAACAAAATGAATTGTACCAAAGAATAAGTATAAAAACAGACAAATTATGAG
>JBJOOU010000265.1:0-6797 GCA_046051105.1 Bacteroidota bacterium | reverse complement strand
TATGCAAAGTACTTTGTTACTTTTGCATGTTTGAAGGTGCTCATTTCATTTATCATTCGAACTGAAGATTCTATTAATGGATAAGCACATACAGCTCCGGTTCCTTCTCCTAGTCTTAAATCGAAGTACAATAATGGTTTAGCTCGTAAATAATTAATTACCAGTTTATGTCCGGCTTCATCACCCTGATGACCAAAAATACAATATTCAAGTACTGCAGGATGCAGTTTTGAAGCAGCCAAAATACAGTTTGTCATAATAAAACCATCGATGAGAATAATCATTTTCAGCTCAGCAGCACGTAGCATACCGCCTACTGCCATCACCATTTCGTAGCCTCCAAAATAGCAAAGTACGTCTTCTACTGAACCATCACCCTGATAATTATCCAAAGCTTGTTTCAGCACATTATATTTGCGTTTCACGCCTTCGCTATCGAAACCACTTCCAGCACCAACGCATTGTTGTAAATCTATTCCGGTGAGGCATGACATCCACATGGAAGATGAAGATGTATTTCCAATTCCCATTTCACCAAAACTAACCACATTCGAACCTTCGTTGAAACATTGATCAACAACAGCTGCACCACGTTCCAGACAAAGTTCGTACTCTTCTCTTGTCATGGCTGCTTCGTGAAGGTAATTGCGCGTTCCTTTGCGCACTTTCAGGTCAATTAAGCCTTCCAGACCGTCGAAATCGTAATTGATGCCGCTATCTACCACTTTGATGCTGAAATTGTGCTGACGGGTCAGGAAATTAATTCCAGCGCCACCTTCCATGAAGTTGAAAACCATTTGCGGAGTAACTTCAGCAGGTGAATAGCTCACGCCTTCAGCTACAATACCATGATCGCCACCAAAAATAATATGGTAAGGCTTGGTTAGTGTAGGAGTGAGGGTTTGCTGAATGGTGCCAATTTGAACAGCCATTTCCTCTAATCTACCTAAGGAACCTTTGGGTTTAGTCAGATTATCGATTTTTTCCTGTAAAAATGGAACTATTCTTTTTTCGGGAGAAGCAATGTTGAATGTTTTGTGTGACATAATATTTTTAGTATAAAAGTTTGTATGCTATAATTGTTTGATTTTGAAAGGAATTCCTGAGACCATCAGTACTACTTCATCCGATTGTTTAGCAATATACTGATTGGCCCAACCAATGAGATCCGTAAATTTTCGTTGCAGGTCATTCGCAGAAATTCCACCTAACCCAATTTCATTCGTTACGAAAATAAAAGTGGCTTCCTGAGTCGTAAAACGGCTAAAACGATCTGATAATTGCTCCAACGATAATTGGATATCGCCGTTATTCGCACTGAAAAAGTTGGTTGCCCAAAGCGTAACGCAGTCTATCACGACTACCTTTCCGATTACATCTATGTTTTGTAACTCAGTTAGTTCTTCCACGTTGGTCCATTCCGGTCCACGGTCTCTTTTATGTCGTTCAATACGCTCCCGGTGCTCATCATCCCAAACGGCAGATGTAGCCAGATACATGGGATTTTTGGAAAGTGACAAGGCCAGATTTTGTGCGTAACTACTCTTACCTGATCGTTGTCCACCTGTAACTAAAATAATTTTTTTCATCTTAGAAATTGCTTGAATGAATTACGACAAAATGCACTATCAGTGTGATGAACAGCATTGCTATCTCACTGAATTCGTTTATTTGTAGTGCTTTTGATAAGTCATTGTTATTTAGTGTTTTTAAATCTGTTCCAATGTAAGGCTTTTCTACCAGTTTTCCAAAATAATAATTTGGACCACCAAACCTACATTGAATTATTGTAGCCAAAGCAGCTTCGGGATATCCTGAATTAGGGCTTGCATGATTTCTACCATGCTGAAATGTTATATCCGCTTTTGATAAATTGCCGGAAACCATTAGCATCAGAATAGCTGTGAGTCGTGCCGGAATATAATTGGCCACATCATCCATTCTTGCTGCAAATCTTCCAAACAGCAAGTAGCGATCGTTTTTATAACCTATCATCGAATCGAGTGTGTTTACCATTTTATATGCTAACATGCCCGGAGCACCCAACAGGGCAAACCAAAAAAGGGGAGCTATAACTCCGTCACTCAAATTTTCAGAAAGGGTTTCCAGAGCAGCGCATCTTACTTGTTGCGGACTTAATTTTTTTGTGTCTCTTCCCACGATGCGGGATAATTGCTGACGTCCCTTTTCGGTTGATTCATTTAATGCTTCAAAAACCATTTTCACTTCTTTGCGTAGTGTCTTTCCTGCTAAACAAAAGAAAATGATTATTGTGTTTATTATTAAGTATATATAGGCTGAAATTTGTTCGGATAGTTTAAGTGTAAAATAGGACCCTGCAATGGTGATACTTACCAGAAATAGGGCGGTAAAAGCGCCGGAAATAAGTTTATAATTTCCCCGGTTGAATGTTTTTTCCATCCATCCTATCATTTTCCCGAATCCAACGATTGGGTGGGGCAAATATACAGGATCTCCTAATAACCAGTCCAATATATAGCCCATTAATAGCGCTACTATACAGCTAATTGTTGTGTCCATTTGTAAAGTTCGTTTATTAGAAGTTGGTTTTTGTCGTTGGAAAGGGTTAGTAGCCTGATATATTGGTTATTATTGCTGAAGAAGCCCGAAGCATCCCTTATCAGTATCCCTTTATTGAGCAAAAAGTGTTTCAAATCAGTAGATTTTCCTTTTTTGAGTCTTACTAAAAAGAACGGTGTCGCACTATCCATACATTCAAACGCATCCAGCTCATTGATAGATTTGATCAACTTTTCTTTTCGTTGCAGCCATTCAAAAATATCAAATTGATCATTCAGGTTTAATCTTATGTACTTTAATGCTTCAACTGCAAATGTATTTAGAGCCCATGGAATGCAATATTTTGATAATATGCTAATTGTTGATGAATTTGAATGTATATAACCCATTCGTAAGCCAGGTATTCCATATCTTTTTGTAAATGAATATACTAGAATGGTATTGCTGTATTTATTTATAATATCGATATTGGGTTGTTTTTCCAAGCAATATTCTTTGAACGAGATATCAAAAATAAAAACTATATTTGAGAATTTCTCTATAAGGTTTTCCAAAAAAGTTAATTCAAATGAATATCCATCTGGATTATTTGGTGAACAAATCCACACCAGGTTGGGCTGATGTTTATCAATATTATCTTCCAGATCATGATTTGCACAGAAAATAATTTCATGTTCATTAATTTTACATGCCTTTTCATACTCCGAAAATGTAGGTTGGAGGATCAATGACTTATTGTTTCGATAGGCCTGAGCAATCAGGTAGATTCCCTCGATGGAACCGTTGGTAAGTAGCAGATTTTCAGGATTTATGTTCAACCACGCTCCCAAATCTGATTTTAGTTGTGTATTATGTTCTTCCGGATAACGGTGAATTAACGATATTTTACTGTGTAAATGCGCATATAATCCATCGTAATTTCCTTCTAGCCAAACATTTGAGCTAAAATTGGCAATCAATTCGCCTTTGTACTCATCACCATGTGAGGCTGTTGTGTTTATCTGTAGTTCCATTTTGCAGTTTTACTCAGCGTTCATTATTTCATAAATCATCTTCATGTCAACATTTTTGCGTACATGGTCAGCCAGTTTGTCGAATTGTTCTTCTTTGAACTTGAAATAGTCGAAGCTTTCCATTTGATTTTTAGATGAATATGGAGCTATTAGGTAGTCTACAAACGCTTGGTTATCTAATATTCCATGAATGTAGGTGCCCATACAATTTCCAACTCTACAGCCATCATTTGTGCCATCTGTAAGTTTATTTAGTACTTCAATTTTAGCTAGATAATCTGTTCTGCCATTGTGTATTTCATATCCGATACACTCGTTGGGAAGGTCGGAAAAATGAAAACCGACCTGACGGGTGATTTTTTCACCTTCGAGCATCGTTTTGATAGGAAGCAAACCAAGTCCGGGTATTTGCGATAGTTCACTTTCAATGTGGTTAGGATCGTGTAGCTCTTGTCCCAGCATTTGGTAACCACCACATATACCCAATATAGTTTTGCCTGCTGTATGTGCTTGTAAAATAGCCTGAGATATTCCATCCCTACGAAGCACCTGTAAATCCTGAAGTGTATTTTTGGTGCCAGGGATAATGATAATATCTGCAAGAGCCATTTCGGAGGGTTGATTGCTATAATACAGATGTATGCGATCGTCATGTTCTAAGGCGTTGAAATCGGTGAAGTTGGACATGTGTTGCAACAAAACGACCGCAATATTTACTTTTCCCGATTGTGCAACGCGATTTTTGGAATGTAGCATCACCGAGTCTTCTTCCTCGATATGAATGTCTTTGTAATAAGGTACGACACCAAGTACAGGGATGCCACAAAGCTCTTCCATCATCTTCACACCTGATTGGAACAGGCGAATATCGCCACGGAATTTGTTGATTATTATGCCTTTTACCAGTTGGCGTTCTTCTTCGGTTAGTAGCATTATGGAGCCATAAACAGATGCAAAAACTCCGCCACGGTCGATGTCGGCTACCAAAATGACGGCAGCATTGGCATGTTTGGCCATCGACATATTCACCAGATCCACCTCTCGTAGGTTGATTTCTGAAATACTACCAGCTCCTTCCAGCACGATTGGATTATAACGAGCTTGTAGGCGATCATATGCAGCGCATACTTCTTTACGGAGTTCGGCTTTGTTGTTGGAAGTAAAATAATCTATCGCATGTTTATTGCCGATTGATTTTCCATTCAAAACTACCTGGCAAATGGTGTCGGCCGATGGTTTCAATAATAAGGGGTTCATGTCGGTATGGCAGGGGATGCCTGCTGCTTCAGCCTGAACTGCTTGTGCGCGGCCAATTTCCAGTCCCTCGGGTGTTGCAAAGGAGTTTAAGGCCATATTCTGTGCCTTAAATGGAGCAGGAGCATAGCCATCTTGTTTGAAAATGCGGCAAAATGCGGCATTGATTACACTTTTACCCACATCACTGCCAGTACCTACGAACATGATTGGTTTAAGCTCCCTCAACTCACCCAAGGGGGACTTAAAGAATGCAGTTTCATCTTTTAATGACATATATTTCTTTGTTTTAAAATCAATGCTAACTATGATGTCCACTTTTGGGATTAGGGCTTTACTTTTCTATTCCAACTCTTGCTACCACTCCCTGTTGGTAGTAATGTTTTATTTCTTTCATTTCTGTCACTAAATCAGCATATTCCACGATTTCATCGGAAGCGTATCGGCCGGTGATGATAATTTCTGTTTTTGGATTCCGCTTGTTGAGTACCTCAATCAGTTTTTCGGCGGTGAAAAAGTTGTAAAATACTGCGATATTGGCTTCGTCCATTATTATTACATCGTATTCGCTACCGGAAATAATGTCTTCCACCTCTTTAAGTCCATGGTTAGCTGCGTCAACGTCCTCTTGTTTGGGAGCATTGAAGATAAAGCACCCTAAACCATATTGTTTCAATGTGATTTGCGGTAAATATTTGGCAATGGAATCGAGCTCGGAATAATGCATTCCTTTGGCGTACTGGACAATATAAACCTTTTTGCCGGCACCAACAGCTCTTAAAGCTAGTCCCATAGCTGCAGTGGTTTTCCCCTTGCCGTTGCCTGTGTAAACGTGTATGTACCCTTTATCTTCCATGATGTAAATTTTAAATGGTGAAACCAGTCACCGAAATATGGCAGCATTTCGGCGACTGGTATCTTTGCTTAGAATTATTTAAAGAAAACGTGTGAGATCTATTTATATGTAAGAAACAAGAATTTGATTGGATTCAAACCAACCGGAAAACTATATTTGTAATTACCATTGGCGTCAAAACAATAGGCTGCTCCAAGGGTAGAGTAATCTGTTACACCTAAATATACATTTTTTGTAACCGGATCTACACCAATTGAATATGGGGTTTTGTCTATTGCGTATGAAGTGAAATTTGTACTTGACATTGCTTCATTTTTCATATCGTATACTTTGATTGTCTTGTTAGCAGCTTGCCAGCTGGCATCATATGTGAAATTGTAGATATATGCCATGTCGTTATCAACTGTAAAGCCACCATAACCAGTGATTATATCAGTAACTTTATAAGTTCCGGCTTCAATGCGCTGAATTTTCCCGATCTTACTTCCGTAATTCCCGTTTGATTGTACATAAACATCTCCCTGGCTGTCAGCTCCAAGGCTACCAGCTGGATTGAGATTGACGACTACTTTTCTGAGTTCGGTAAAAGTTGAAAGATCAATCACAGATACTGTACTGTCTTTGACTGTTGCCATTCCGCCTGTGTTTCCAACATATAATTTGTTGTTTGCAATGACGCTTTTATCTGGATTAGCACCAACTTTTACAGTTTTTTCAATTGCATAAGTTGTAGTGTCCATTTGAGCTACCGAACCGGTATATAGTACAATGTACACTTTTCCGTTTGCGCTAGTCAATGTTCTGGGTTTGGTGGCTGCATTGTTGGCATCAACCAGTGGGATTGATTTGATACTCACCATGGTTTTTGCATCAACAACTTCTATTAGGCTTGATTGATATACAGCGATATAAATTTTCGATCCGTATTGAATCATGTCTTCTCCTGTGTCGCCAAGTATACGGTTGTTTTTCTGTGCAAAAACATCTGTAAATGAGAATCCATTAAGGATGCTATAATATGTCATCGAAGCATTATTGTAACTAAGCTTACCAGAATTAAGCACATATACACCCAAGCTTATGGTTGAATCAGATTTTATACTGTCAGTATTATCAATTACAGGAATATTTAC
>JBJOOU010000264.1:0-24264 GCA_046051105.1 Bacteroidota bacterium | reverse complement strand
CCTATACCTTTACATCTGACTCGCAATGTAAGTTCCGGGCACAGTCCGATTGGGGAATTAATTGGGGAGCACCAGGCAATTCAGATGGTGATCCACTATATTCGAAGTATGGTGTTGGGGTCGGTAATGGAAAGAATCTAATTGAAACTTCTGGAACTTATACTATTATTATAAACGATATTAGTGGATGTTATTATTTTATTAAGCAATAGTTTATTATTACGAACTATTCTTTTAGGAAAAGATAGCGGAAAAATATTAAGCCTGAGCGTTTTGTGCTCAGGCTTTTTTAAATTTATTATTATGAACAAAGTATTATTGGTAATTTTTGGTGCATTATTAATATTCAACCTTTCTGCCCAAATCGAACGTGTTGAGCCTGCTTTTTGGTGGGTGGGAATGAAGAATACCCGATTGCAATTGCTTATTCATGGCAATGATATCGGTTCGTGCAAGGTGGCATTGGCTTATCCGGGAGTGAAAGTGCTGAAAACAGAACGCGCGGATAGTCCGAATTATTTGTTTGTTACATTGAATATTGATGCGAATGTAGCTAAACCGGGTAAGTTTAAAGTCTCCCTGAAAGGGGGGAATCAAGCTGATTTGACGTTCAATTATGAACTGAAAGCCCGTCGGGCAAATTCCGCGAAACGAATTGGGTTCAATAGCTCCGATGTAATGTACCTGCTGATGCCCGATCGATTTGCCAACGGCAATCCGTGCAATGATAGTGTTGCCAGTGAACCGGAGAAAGCCAATCGGGCTGACATGAGCGGTAGGCATGGTGGCGATATTCAGGGAATTCGCAACCACTTGGATTACATCAAAGAGCTGGGTGCAACCACGATTTGGAGTACACCTTTGCTGGAAAATAATTATCCGAAATACAGTTATCACGGCTATGCCATTAGCGATTTGTACAAGGTGGATCCTCGCTTTGGCAGTAATGAAGAATATGCTGATATGGTTTCGGAAGCGCATCAGAAGGGTTTGAAAGTGGTGATAGATATGGTGTCGAATCATGGGGGGATAAATGCCTGGTGGATGTCGGATCTTCCGTTTAAAAACTGGATTCATCATTGGCCTGAAATGACATGGACTAATCACAAGGCGAATACGATAAAAGATATTCATGCTGCCGAAATAGATAAAAAGTTGTTTGTTGATGGTTGGTTCGATAAAACGATGCCCGATATGAATCAGCAAAACAGCTACTTTTGGACGTATTTTATTCAGAACTCCATTTGGTGGGTGGAGTATGCCAATCTGGACGGCATTCGGATGGATACTTATCCGTATAACGACAGAAATGCGATGGCCCAATGGGCAAAAGCCATTATGACCGAATATCCTCATTTCAATATAGTAGGAGAGACCTGGTTGTTCAATTCTCAGGATATAGCATTTTGGCAAAAGGATGCTGTGAATTCGTTGCACTATAATTCGAACATGCCTTCGGTGATGGATTTTATCATGCAAAAAGCATTGTCGGGCTGCTTCAACGAGCATGGCAACCCATGGGAGGATTTGGGAATGAACCGTTTGTACAATTGCCTGGCAAACGATTATTTGTATGCAGATATTGATAATTTATTGGTTTTTGCTGAAAATCACGATACGCAGCGTTATAATTTGTTGCTGAATGGTGATTTGAAAAAATACAAAATGGCTATGTCGTTTTTGATGACTACCCGTGGCATTCCGCAAATCTATTACGGTACAGAAATCGGGATGACCGGTAATAAAGACAAAGGGGATGGAGACATTCGCCGTGATTTCCCTGGCGGATGGAGTGGCGACTCGATAAATGCTTTTTATCCTCGTCAGCGCACAGCCATTCAAAAAGAATATTTTAATTTTCTTTCGAAATTGCTGAACTGGCGCAAAACGAAAACTGTTATTCATATCGGTAAACTTACGCAATACGTGCCGGAGAATGATGTGTATGTCTATTTTCGTTACAACGACAAAGAACGGATAATGGTAGTGATGAATAATAACGAAACTGATAAGGCCATCAATACAAGTCGTTTTGCCGAAAGTATAGGCAAATGCATATCCGGAAAGGACGTAATGACAGACAAGGTTTATGATTTACATACATCCATTGTAGTGCCTGCACAAACTGCGCTAATTCTCGAATTGTAATATTTAAAACTCATCACCATGAAGTTAAAACAGCTTTTCAACTTTTTATTATGTACATTCGCTTTGCTACTAACTACCACCTCGTGTCATAAGAAAGCAGCGGTGGCAAATGCGAGTGTGCTTGACTCTATCGATTATGAGAAAAAAGTGCCGGAGTGGGCCAGTCATGCCAATATCTATGAGGTAAATGTGCGCCAATATACACCGGAAGGGACTTTTAAAGCCTTTCAGCAACATTTGCCGCGGCTCAAACAGATGGGAGTGGAGATATTGTGGCTGATGCCCATCAATCCTATTGGCGAGAAAAACCGCAAAGGTTCGTTGGGAAGTTATTATTCAGTAAAAAATTACACAGCAGTAAATCCGGAATTTGGAACTGAGGCTGATTTGAAAAATCTGGTAGCTGAAGCTCACAAACAGGGAATGCACGTCATTATCGACTGGGTGGCTAATCACACCGCATGGGACAATGTGTGGGTGAAGTACCATCCTGATTGGTACACAAAAGATAGCCTGGGACATTTTACGCCACCAGCAGGTACCGACTGGGCCGATGTAATAGATCTGAATTACGATAATGCAGAACTACGAAAAGCCATGATCGACGCCATGAGTTATTGGGTAAAAAACTGCGATATTGATGGTTTCCGTTGCGATGTGGCGGGCATGGTACCACTTAGTTTTTGGCAGCATGCCCGTAAGGCGATTGATGAACTAAAGCCGGGGTGTTTCTTTTTGGCCGAAGATGGTGAGCCCCGCATTCATAAAGCATTTGATATGACTTACGACTGGCAGCTAAAAGATGTGATGAATGATATGGCTAAAGGAAAAAAAGATGTGACCGACCTGATTAAGCTTTTCGAATCGGAAGCAAAGAAATTTAAAATTGATGATCTTCGAATGCAATTTACAACCAATCATGACGAAAATACCTGGAGTGGAACTGAGTATGAACGTTTGGGAGCGAAAGCGGTAGATGCATTCACGGTACTCACCTATATGGTGCCCGGCATTCCGCTGACCTACACCGGACAGGAAGAGCCAATGAATAAGCGGTTGCGGTTTTTTGATAAAGATACCGTTGGGTTTAAAAATTATGCCAGGCAAAGCTTCATTCAAAAGCTAAATCAACTAAAAGCCGGAAATAAAGGTTTGTGGTCACCAAGTTATCGCAATAGTTTTATGGGACTGCGTAATGATAATCCAAAAAATGTGCTGACCTTTATTCGTTTCTTTAAAAAGACTCAGGTGTTCTGTGCGATTAATTTCTCCGATAAAGAACAAACATTCAGCATCTCTGACATGATAAATGGCGAATTTAGCTTGTATATGGGCGAGAAAATTGCTGTGACGCGAAATGAAACAGTTCGTTTGAAACCCTGGACTTTTTCGATTCAAACTTGTATGAACTAATTTTTTCTCTTGCAGATATTGATGGAAGGGTAGTTATTCAAAATGAAGAATAGCTACCATTTTTTATGCGATTGCAATCGTTTGCGATGATTAAATTTAGTAGTTTTGACTAATGATGAATCTACTTTGAAAGTAACAAGTATTTTTGTTGTGATATTGATCTAACTACAAATCAATCAACCATAAATGCAATGAAAAAACTCTACATTATTTTACTTGTAATGCTTTGCCCACTGGCTTTGTGGGCGCAGGTTACCACCAGTCCCACGTTTATCACTCAGACCGGAGGATCGTTTGATATTATTTATGATGCTTCAGCAGGCTCTGCTGGTCTTAAAGGCCTGACAACCGGGGTTTATGCCCATATCGGGGTAATTACCGATAAAAGTTCCAGTTCGTCCGACTGGAAATATGTGCTGACTCCCTGGCCCAACGGCTCTAATAGCGCAACTGCCAATGTTACAAAAAATACGCTTACCTATCAGGGGAATAATATCTGGAAACTTTCCATTACTCCTACTATTCAATCCTTTTTGGGCGTTCCTTCTACAGAAGTAATCAAGAAAATTGCATTGGTTTTCCGAAATGCTGATGGAACCAAGACCGGTAAAACAAGCTCGGGTGGCGATATTTTAGTGGATGTGTATCAGGCAGGGTTGAATGTGGCCTTTGTAAATCCGGCTGCAAATGGTACCACAACAGCGGGTACCACTTTGCCCATTAAGATTGCTTCCTCGGTGAATGCAGCATTGAGCATTAAAGTGAATGGAACCACCATCAAATCATCAACTACCGATTCGACGACTCTTACCACCACTTATAATTTTAGTTCAGTAAATGATTATACGCTGATTGCTTCGGCTACAGTTAGTGGAAGCACTATATATGACACGGCTTATATTTGTGTTCCTGCAGCGGTTACTACTGCCACCCGACCCGCTGGTTTGAAAGACGGTATCAATTATATCGATAACAACACGGCCACTTTAATTATGTATGCCCCGGGCAAATCGAATGTCTTTGTTATTGGCGATTTCAATAACTGGACCCAGCTGAACAGCTATCAGATGAAAAAAGATGGTAATTATTGGTGGATTACTTTGAGTGGACTGACTGCAGGAAAATTATATGGGTTTCAGTATTTGGTAGATGGAAGTCTGAAAGTGTCTGATCCGTATACCGAGTTGGTGCTCGATCCATGGAATGATCAGTGGATTAATCAATATTACAGTATTTATCCTAATATGCCTGCTTATCCAGCCAACAAAACAGAAGGATTGGTAGCAACACTTCAAACCGCTAAACCAGCCTACAATTGGTCGGTGAGCAGTTTTACGATGCCATCGAAAGACAATATGATCATTTACGAAATGTTGTTGCGCGATTTTACGGTTGAAAAATCGTTGGATGCCGCCATAGCCAAACTTGATTATGTGAAATCGTTGGGAGTGACGGCAGTTGAATTAATGCCTGTTCAGGAGTTTGATGGTAATAACAGTTGGGGCTACAATCCGAGTCATTATTTTGCTCCGGATAAAGCCTACGGTACACCAGACACTTATAAGAAATTTATTGACGAATGTCATAAGCGCGGATTAGCCGTCATTTTGGATATGGTGTTTAATCAGGCATCTGGTTTATGTCCGTTTGCGGCGTTGTATTGGGACTCTACTTACAGCCGTCCGGCAGCTAATAATCCGTGGATGAACGTTACTGCTCCTCACATGTATAGCGTGTTGAACGATTTTAATCATAGTTCTATTTACACAAAGGAATATTTTAAACGGGTATTGCAATATTGGATCACAGAGTATAAGGTGGATGGTTATCGTATGGACCTGACCAAAGGCTTTACGCAAAACTCAGGAACAGAATCGGCTTACGATCAGTCACGGATTGATAACCTGACCGAATATTACAACGCTGCTAAGTCAGCCAAATCGGATGTTATGTTTATCCTCGAACATTTTTGCGTGAGCGATGAGGAAAATGTATTGGCTGGCAAGGGAATGTATATGTGGCGCAATGTAAATAACGCTTATACTCAATCGGCTATGGGATATCAGAGTAGTAGCGATTTTAGTGCGATGTATACCTCACCACGTCAGTGGGTTGGATATGCTGAGAGCCATGATGAATATCGCAACTTCTACAAAGCTAAAATGTACGGAGCCGGCGCCATTGCCACTGACTCTGTTGCCCGTATCGGACGTGTTCCGTTGAATATTGCTTTCAATGTGTTGATTCCAGGCCCGAAAATGCTTTGGCAGTTTGGCGAAATGGGCTATGATTATAATAGCAAATATTCCGATGGAAGTAACGATACCGGTATGCGCCCTTCAGCATGGGGATACCTGAACTTGTCGCACCGCAAGGCGGCAGCCGATGCTTGCGCAAAGGTGCTGAACTTGCGTAAGCAGTACCCTAACGCATTCACAAACGGTACTTTCTCGGTGCAGATTACGACCAACGATTGGAACGCCGGCAGACGCATAGCTTTGACGCATGCCGACCTCAACATGGTAGCTTTGGGTAACTTCAATGCCTCGGCCAATATCACTGCCTATCCCAATTTCCCTAAAACCGGCAATTGGTACAATTTGTTGACAGGCGAAACTTTAAATGTGACGAATACTTCGATGTCTGTTTCAATGACGCCCGGGCAGTTGCTGGTGTATACCGACAGAGTGATTACCGAATCACCCAAAATTACCTACGATGCCGAATGTGAAGTGTATCCGACCATCGCTACCGATAAAGTAACTATTTCTACTTCGGCTACAGTATCTTCTGTAAAGGTATATAACCTTCAGGGAGCGTTGATTAAAAGCATTACAAATGAGGCTGAAATTAGTGTAGCCGGCTTTATTCCCGGTATGTATCTGATGGAAGTGATCACTACGAACGGTAAGTCCATTCATAAAATCATCAGGCAGTAATTGCAACTTTATGGCACAAAAAAAGGGTTTGATCAGTTCGATCAAACCCTTTTTTTGTGGGAAATAGCTTATTTCTTTTTCAATTCTTCCAACGCTCTTTTTACGGTTTTATCATCTTTGTTCAGGATGGGATAAAAGCCATTATCACCCAGGGTATTTCTGGAAATAAAGGCTTCCAGCTGGTTCGTCAGGTAACGTTTTGATATATTGATTTGTGCTGCATTCGGTTTTACGCCTTTGGTAGTGGCAAACTTCACAAAGTCGCCGAGCACATTTTGCGACTCAAGGTATTGTTGCATTTTAGCCCAGTCCTTAATCGTTTTGAGTTTGTCGCGGTGCTGGTCGGTGTATTGGAATGCAAACTGATATACATAGCCATTGTTGAGCACAGCATTGAGATAAGGCGTAAATTCGCTGGTGTCGCGGGGAACGAATACGTCAGGCATTATGCCACCGCCGCCATATACCGTGCGTCCGGCTACCGTTTTGTATTTGCGCGATTGAGCCAGTTTTATGCTGTCTTTGTTGTCGAACTCACCATGTTTGTAGCGGTTTACAATATCCATTTCATAATCTTCGGCTTTTCCTTTCACATATGGTTTTTGGATGCTACGTCCCGATGGGGTGTAATAACGGGCTACTGTCAGTCGGATGGCCGATCCGTCTTTCAACGGAATTTGTTGTTGCACCAGGCCTTTACCAAACGATCGGCGACCAACGATGGTGCCACGGTCGTTATCCTGAATGGCTCCCGAGAAAATTTCGCTGGCCGAAGCCGAAAACTCATCGATAAGAACTACTACCGGCACGCCAATGCAGCTCCCTTTGCCATTGGATTTTTCTTCCATGCGTGGATAGGCTTTGCCCTGCGCATATACAATCATGCGACCTTCCGGCAAAAATTCGTTCACCATATTTACTGCCTGATCCATCAGTCCGCCCGGATTTTCGCGCAGGTCGATGATGTATTTTTTTACCCCCTGTGTACGAAGTTTAGCGATGCCGTCCAGAAACTCGGAATAAGTAGTTTCGGCAAATTTATTGACTTTGATATAGCCAATGCCTTTTTCTATTTCGTAGGCAATATCCACCGAATTTACCGGAATATCGCCACGGGTGATGGTATAATGCAGAATTTGTTTGGATCCGCGGCGGTAGATTCCCAGTTTTACTTTCGAATTTTTCATACCGCGCAGCGTTTTCATCACTTTTTCGTTGGTTAGTTTTTTGCCCACAAAAGCGGTGTCGTTTACCTGCACGATACGGTCGCCGGCAATCAGTCCCACCTTTTCGGAAGGGCCGCCGCTTACCACCGCCACCACCATCACAGTGTCGCTTTGTATGTTGAACTGTACACCAATGCCGCTAAAGCTTCCTTCCAGCTGGCTATTGACTTCGGCCAAATCGGAAGCCGGAATATAAACAGAGTGCGGGTCGAGTTTCGAAACCATATCGGTCATCAATCCCTCGGTCATGTCGTTCATGTTCACCGTGTCCACATATTCGGCATCGATTATTGACAATACATCCGCCACTTTGTTGTGCGATCCGCCACGGGAAAAACCAGCGGTAAGTGCACGGCGGGATAGCAAATTGCCCAGCAAGATTCCGGCAAGTAAGGTAATCAGAACTAATCCTACTAAAAATAAATTTCTTTTGTTCATACGTGTTTCTTTTGGTTCTATTATTCGCCCAGATATACAATTTCGATACCAGCTCTTTCTAATAATTCAACGCCATCCATGATGCGGTATTTTTCGCCATACACCACCCGTTTGATACCTGCCTGAATAATCATTTTTGCACATTCGATGCAGGGCGAAGCGGTAACGTAGAGCGTTGCGCCGTCGCTGCTGTTGTGCGAGCGGGCAATTTTGCTGATGGCATTGGCCTCGGCATGCAGAACGTAGGGTTTTGATACGTTGTTTTCATCTTCACAAATATTTTCGAAGCCCGATGGTGTGCCGTTATATCCATCGGAAATGATCATTTGGTTTTTGACTAATAATGCGCCTACCTTGCGGCGTTCGCAGTAGGAATTTTCGGCCCAGATACGAGCCATGCGCATATATCGGTTGTCCAGCTGTGCTAATTTATCGCTCATGTTTTTTCGGGAATTGATACGTTATTGGTTCAATAATTGGTGGGCAAGTTCGGGTAAGTTGGCACCCGAAAAATTGCCTGAACTCATCATTAATAAGGTCGTGTTTGTATAGTTTTGTTCAGTCAAAAATCTTTTCAGTGCATCTATATTGCTGAAAATCTTCAAATCCTCTCTTCCAAAACCGGTGAGTATCTGGTTTTCGTCAAGTATTTTCTGTTGTTTTTGTTTGATCACTTCGTGGTTGTAATAAACGATTGCCACGTCAGCTTGTTGCATCGTGTTTTTATATTCGGGCAAAAAACTTTCGGTGAGGCTACTGAAGGTGTGTAGCTCGTAGCAGGCAATCAGCTTTCTTTCGGGGAATTGCCCCTTCATGGCTTCGATGGTGGCCTTCACTTTCGAGGGTGAATGGGCAAAATCATTGAATGCTGTGGCTGTAGCAGTTTGTGCAATCACCTGCTGACGTTTGCTGGCTCCGGGAAAATCACCGATCGCATTGTAAAACTGCTCATCCGTTACACCTACCTGTCTACAGGCCAGGCGGGCAGCCTCGATGTTTTGCAGGTTATGTTTTCCAAAGATCTTTAACGGGAAATTACCATATTTGGTTTCAATGATGGTAACTCCGTTTTCGATATGGTGAGGCGCCGTATGGTAATTAAAGGTAATAATGTCACGTCGTACATTTTCGGCGATGGCGTTCAGGTTTTCATCTCCGTCGAAATAAATCAACCGCCCCTGAAATTCCATCAGATCGGCGAATTTCCGAAATTGCTCCACATAATGCTGAAAGGTAGGAAACACATTGGCATGATCCCACGCGATGCCGGTAAGTACAGCAATGTGTGGTTTGTACAGGTGAAATTTCGGACGTCGGTCCAGCGGCGAAGTCAGGTATTCATCGCCTTCGAACACGGCTACGCGTGAGTCGTAGGTCAGTTTTACCATGTTCTCAAACCCTTCCACTTTGGCACCTACCAAAAAATCAGGATCCATGCGCAGTTGTTTCAGCACCCAGATAATCATGGCCGTGGTAGTGGTTTTGCCATGACTACCACCCACAACAATGCGGGTTTTGCTACGTGTTTGATGAAACAAATATTCGGGATAGGAGTAGATTTTAAGTCCAAGTTCGCGGGCTCTGATCAGTTCGGGGTTGTCTTCGGTGGCATGCATGCCCAGAATGACAGCGCTCAGTCCTTTGTGAATCCTGTCGGGGAACCAGCCCATCTGGTGGGGCAACAAGCCATTCTCTTTCAGTCGCGTATAGGACGGGTCGTAGATCTCGTCGTCCGAACCAGTTACCAGGAAATTATTTTTTTTCTTGACAGCAATTGCTAAATTGTGCATTGCCGCACCACCGATGGCAATAAAATGAACACGTTGCATACCACTGAAAAATGAATGTTTTTAGTATTTTTGTTGCCCATAAAACATATGGGAAGTGCAAAAGTACTAAAAGTTTAGCAATTTAAAGGCTTTTTGGCACTTCTTCGCTTAAAATCACCTCTTTAAACGAAGAATAGTTATTAGTGATAAGAGATTAATGATTAGTTGTTAGTGATTAACTATTAGTAATCAGTCTGCATCGATTTACCATTAGTTGCTTACTGATATAGTCATCATTAATCACTAATCACTAATCATTGATCACTAATCATTGATCACTAACCATTAATCACTAACCATTAATTACTAACAAACATGAATCTCTATAAAATTGAAGCAGGCACATTTAAAGTAGACGGGGGCGCAGCTTTTGGCGTGGTGCCCAAAGTGGTTTGGCAAAAACGCTATCCGTGCGACGACAAAAACTATTGCACCATCAGTATGCGCTGTTTGCTCATTGATACCGGGGCGCGACGAATACTCATTGATGCCGGCACCGGAGATAAACAATTGGATTATCTGCGCTTTTATGGCTTCAAAGGGGTGATCAATTTTGATGCGGAACTGGCTAAGCTGGGCTATACCTGCGATGACATTACCGATGTGGTGTTTACGCACCTGCATTTCGACCATTGCGGAGGGGCCACCCGATACAATGCCGATAAATCGAAAGTGGAGTTGGTGTTCCCCAATGCCAGTCATTGGGTGGGGGCTACGCAATGGGCCAATTTTCTCAACCCCAATGTGCGCGAAGGCGATTCGTATTTTAGCGAAAACATGCTGCCCATACAGGAAGCCGGCAAGCTGAAGCTGGTCACCGAGAACTTCTTTATTTGCCCCGAAGTGGAAGTGCGGATTTACAACGGACATACCGTGGGGCAATTGGTGAGCTATATCAACACCGGTACCAAAACCATTGTGTACACCGGCGATGTCATTCCGTTGGCGGCCAATGTGCCCCTGGCCTGGATTTCGTCCTACGACATCAACCCGATAGCGGCCATGGCCGAGAAAAAAGTACTGCTCGACGAAGCAGCGGCTAAAGGTCAAATCCTCTTTTTCGAGCACGATTGCTACACCGAATGCTGCACCGTGGCGACGCAATACAACAAACACAAAGTAAGCAAAGCGATGAGCTTTGAAGAAGCGATGAACTTGTAGTTCTGATTATCAACGCTTCCGGGGGCTGAAGAGTTTGGAAGTGTCGGTATTTATCAGAGAAGGTTTCCTATTACTTATTTATTGGTCAATTGATAATTTTACTCCGGTATTTATTTTACTCTCCAGCCCAATATGTGGGTCGCGACTCAAATACTTTCTTAAATGGCTGAGAATATTGTTGAGCGACGCTTCTTTGGATTTTGGATCGGTTTCGTTCCATATTTTTTCAACAATCTCTTTTCGGCTCACAAAGCAATTCCGGTTGTCGGCCAGCAGCTGCAAAACGGAGGCTTCGTATTTACTTAGCTCTATTGCCTCAGCCTCATGTTTGAGCGTGCAGTTTGCTGCATCAAATTGATACTGTCCGATGGCATTTGTGGTGATGGTGGTAGTGATGTTTTGCCGGGCCAGTATGTTTTCGACTCTCATACTAAGCTCAATAAACCGGTAGGGCTTGCGAATAAAATCAGAGTTGCCCATTCCCAGTCCGGTTTTGATATCTGTAGAACTGTCTTTGGAAGTAGTAAACAGGATGGGAATGTTGCTGATACTGCGTATTGTTTGGGCCAGATCAAACCCATCGATACTTGCATTTAGCATTACATCGGTTATCAACAAATCGGGCTGAAAGCGCTGGAAGGTTTCCAGGGCTTTATTGGCATCCGACAGATAGCATACTTCATAGTTTTGCAACTCTAAAGCGTCGGTAACGATGGTACCCAAATTAAGATCATCTTCAATAAATAATATCTTGACCATATTTTTCTTCTGAATATTCAACAAAGTGAGAGCCGGCATTGCTTAGCGGCGCAACGGAAGTTTAATTGTAAATACGCTGCCTTTCTCCCATTCGCTCTCCACCCTTACTTCTCCTTTGTGCATTTCCACTATTGTTTTTACATAGTTGAGCCCGATGCCAAACCCATTCACTTTTACCGATTGATCCACCCTGCTGTATTTGTCGAAAATAGCAGATAGCTTGTCGGCGGGTATGCCTATCCCATTATCGGCTACCGACACGATGATCCATTTTGCCGTTTGTTCCAGCCGGATATTTATTTTCACGTCCGTTCCCGAATACTTGATGGCGTTGTCGATGAGGTTTGCAAAGCACTGCGAAAGTAACTGCTGGTCGGCCATTATTTCAGTCGTTTGCGCTGAGCTATGGAGGCTGATTGCGGTAGGTTTGTGCGACTGCACTTCGAATTTTTCAGCAAGTGTCTCTATTAAAGCGTACACATCTGTTGGTTGGGTGTCCAGTTGTAGCAGTCCTTCTTCGGCGCGAGCCAGTGCCACAATCATCTGTATGGTGCTGTTGAGTTCGGTAGTAGCTTCCAGCGAGTGTTTTACGGTATTGTTGTATTTCTCGTCGTTTGCCCGGAAAGCCGGTATCAATAAGCAATCGAGATTAAACGTCAATGTGCCTACAGGTCTTTTCAACTCATGGGCGATGGTGCTCAGGAAGTCGTTTTTGAACTTTACCAATTGTTTTTGCTTTGCCAGCATCTTCATGAGCCGCCCATAGGCTACAAAGCACAGTATCGAAAATGCTATAGAGCTAATCAGCATCAGTGCCATTCGTTGGAGGATAATGTCCAGCGGATTTTCCAGCACCAGCGTTAGTGTTTGCCGTGGCTGTATATTGATGGTCAGTGGCTGGGAGCGTATTTCGAGAAAGGACAGAATGGTCTTTGTATTTTTGGAACGGGTTATTTGCGTTTTGTTTTTGAGGTTGCTGCACAATTCCACATAAAAAGACGAATGAATACCGCGGGATTGAAGGACAGAGTTGGTGATACTGTCGAAGTTTTGAAGAGTAAGTGGGCAAGTGGAACTAACAGAAATATTCATCACAATGCTCAAAATATCAATTGTGTTAAATACCTTGGGATCTTGCTTTGAAAAGTCATATTTCTCATTTCTTTCCTTAATCTCTAAATTGATCATCTTTTCGTGATATCTATTCTCTCTTATATTTAAATCCCTTTTAAATGCATCTTGTAGTATTGCATTCGATTCACGCACAAGAGCATTTTTTGTTGTTTTAAAATAGTCTGCAACCAAGAATCCCTGCACAATAAATATAGCGAGCAGACTGCCCACTACCACATAAATGATACGATTTGAATTATCCTTAGTCATTGTTTTCAGTTCGATTCAGCAATATTATCACTCAATTCTAATTCAATTCTAACTGAATGCGGCTAATTTATTTGCATTCATTGTTTTGAGTTGCTTGTTTTAAAAGTGCAAAAATAATGATTTGTTATCAAATTGGCAAAAAAAACGTATGATCAGAATTAAAAAAGACTTGGAAAAATGAAAACACTGCACGTAGTTAACATTATTTATGATTCAAATTAGAATTCAGTTAGAAAAATAGTAGAACTAAATTAGATGAGGTTAAAATTAAATATTGTAATATTGCAACTCCAAACTTTAGCGTCAAGGAATGACATTTTTCAATGTTGAGAACATTGGAAAATTTGAATCAATTAGAACTAAAAACCAACCACCTTTGGGGATGAACTTAATCAGAAATTTGAATCGGGTAGAACGATTGCATCAATTGATACTGGCTGAAAAAACAGGAACGCCGCAGGAAGTGGCCAAAAGATTAGGCATAAGCAAGTCGGCTTTATTCATTATGATCGATGAACTCAATTCTTTGAATTTGAAGGTTTCGTATTCCAGCAAATACGAAACCTTCTTTTACGACAAGGAGTTGAAGCGTACTATTTTGGAAGAGACGGAGGTTGTGTGAATACACATTTGACCCGGATATAATCACGGACTGTTGTAAATGATCAACAATATTCAGCTTAGAGTTGATGTCAGGCTGAACGGAAAACATCGCTGTCCTATTTAAAAACAATAACATTAAATAAAAATTTATGAACCATTTAGAAAGAGGAAAAGACGGGTATAATCAATTTTGGAGGTATCTCGTCAATTTTTTGTCGGGCATGGGAGCATCCAATATTTTGGGCATAATCCCTCTGGTGATTGTAATTGCTTATTATGCGGTAGTCAATAAAGCGTCATTGAGTGATTTGAAAATTGAAAATCTATCGTCCATCGGAGTTTCACATAATCTCAATTTGTTGCTAATGATGTTTCCTTTCTTTGTGGCATTATTCGTTACGGTAAAGATGTGCAAGTCGCTTCACAAACGCACAGTCACCGAAATCATTAACGGTACAAACACCATTCGTTGGAAACGATATTTTATTGGCCTGGGTACCTGGTTCGTACTGATTGCTATTTATCAGTTTGCCGATATGCTATTCATTGCCCCAAAATCGTATGTGTTTCAATTTGATCCCGGAGCTTTTGTAGCATTGGTGTTCATTTCGGTGCTTACAATTCCAGTGCAGGTGGCTTACGAAGAGCTGTTTTTTCGGGGATATTTAACTCAGGGTATAGGGGCTGCTTCTGGCAGCCGATGGTTGGCTTTGCTCGTGCCGATGACTCTTTTTGCTCTGATGCACTCTTTTAATCCCGAAGTAAGGACCTATGGTTTTTGGCTGGCCATGCCGCAATACTTTACTTTTGGTCTGATATTCGGACTCACTACCTTACTCGACGATGGCGCCGAACTGGCGATGGGTGCACATACAGCCAACAACCTGTTTCTCTGCCTTTTCATGACCAGCGATTCATCCGCATTGGTCACTTCGGCTTTGATTAAACAGCAGGCACTTGATCCCTTGAAAGATGATATTGCCATTGCAGTATCTATGCTCATCATGTTGGTTGTGTTTGCCTACTATTTCAAATGGGATTTCTCGGTACTGAATCGAAAAGTGACAAGGGAAGAACCCGAATCGGTGCCGGAAGTTGCGGTGAACATTGACGATAAATAGATTATATAAAGAATAGTAAAAATGAGAAAACTTAGTATTGTATTACTTAGTATGATGACATTGCTCACAACAAAAGCCAGGGCGTACTATAAAATACCGATGAGCAGATATTTTCTTCTTTTAGCTTTTACGCTTTTGTGCTCGTGTTTATTCTCACAGATCAAAGACACTACTGGTATAAACACTAAAAGATATGAGTGGATCATTCAGGATTCACCTGTCGGCTTGTATACCATGCGTCAGTCCGATCAGAATTATTTGAGTACGTATCGTTATGTTAGTGATGAATTGGGTAAGGTGATGAGTCCCAAAGCTGGTAAGCTAGTACAATTAGTGTTCAGTTTTTTTACATACCCTGTAACACACGAAGAAGGCCACAGATCCATTCTTACATCGCTGGGAATTGGTGCAATTTCTCAACCCTTGTGCAATTTAAAAGGAGTTGCCTATGTAAATGGTGTGACCGACGAGCAGCTACAAAGATTGCGTGACACGGATTTGCCTGATTATATTCGGGTACATACCGCTGGGATTGAATCAGACTATATGTTGTCGTTGCAAGAGGAAAGAATGATAACGCTGGGGGAAGAAAGTCGGAAAAACCTGTTTGTAGAAGTTTATTTAAGAAAGTTTTGCACAATGTTATATTTTACAAGTAGCTTAATTCCATCCATGGAGCCTAAACTAAAGGAAGATGCCAATGAATTGAAAAACGATATTGTAGGGCATGATGTGTATGGAGCAATTAAAAACTTATATCGACCTCAATTAGAATTTCACAGATATACTTTGTATGAAGACCTCACGACTGAGGAAAAACACTTTGTTAATAGGGTTGGATACAGGGCATTGGTGAATTTGATTAGTCCCGTGTTTATCAAAAAATTGAATTTTGCGAACAAGTCTGATTTTAAACTTGGCATAGGCGCTGGATATGCTATGAGCCCGTTCGGTGATTTTATTGATGAGAATTTTTACATTCAATTAAAGAAGAAATATACTATTCATGCTTATCTGAGAGAATATCAAAACAGAAATACCTGGTTTCCTGCTGCGGGTGTGACTTTATATAATTGTCGGTTGACGCAGCATTTAAGCACTACAATTGGAGCTCATGGCTGGAGTCAGCCGGCTGGTCTGGATTTCAATACCACTAAATCTCAGCTTGGAGCTGCAGGAGATGTATTGCTTAAATATATTGTATTACATACAAAGAAAAAAAATTCGGTAAGTTTAGATCTGGGCGTTAATTGTAAAACCGCAGGCTTTTTGCCCGAAGAGGTAATTTTGAAAAAACATTTTGGTGTTCGCTTAGGTGCATCACTGAATATATCGCAGAAATAATTATGCCCCGGTTTCTTGTAATGTGCAGCGCAGTGTTGTCCGTCCAAGCGTCTCGTGGCTGCTGCCCAACTACAAGCTACGCCTGAACGAATTTGTACGCTACGCTTAGCCGGGATTTTTGCAAAGTATTTGAAGTAATAGCTGTGATTCTTATTGACTCAGAGCTACAGGGTTTTTAATTGATGTTGTCATTTGTATAAACCGGGGAGATTGGCTCTTCAGCTTATATTTTAATCATAATGAAGTGAAAAAAGTAATCATAACGGTGTTGATAAGTGTCGTGTTGTGGACATTTTTAAATCTGATTATTGGCCTAGGAAAGCACAAAACGATCACTTTTCTATATGTTGTAGACCAGTCTAAGGCTGCTCTCATTGGGGGAGCACTCATTGTTGGTGTTTATTATATAAAAATGGTCAGAAGTAGGAAGAAGATGGAGTAACTATTCTTTATTATATGAGTAAATCCTTTTGCCTTATTAGTTGTATTGTAGTTCTTCCGTTTTTTGCCTTTTCTCAGACCAATATTAAGGGAATAGTGCTGAATAAAAAAACGAATGAAGCCATTCCTTTCGCTAATCTTCTTCTGACGAAGAGCCGGCTTGTGTCGCATAGCGATGAGAAAGGGCAATTTTCAGTCATGAATGTTCAGCCGGCGGATACATTGGTTGTTAGTTCGATCGGCTTTGAAACTCAGAAAATTGTATGTGGAAGCACGGATGGATTCCTGCGGATTGAAATGAATGAAGCTTCATATAGTTTGTTCGAAATCAATGTTTCCGAAAAAGACAGAACCAAAAGGGATTTTCATCGCGTGGGAGGTTTTTACAACAAACATCACAAAAATTTTGCTACGAAGAACTATCCGGGATTTCAGTTTGCAGAGTATATGCCCAACGAAATAGGCCCGGGCTGTAGATTGGAAAAAGTAAAATTGTGCTTTATGTCATTAATAAGTAATGACCCTTGTGTTGATATTCGGATAAGGATACAGGAAGTTGACCCGGTTACCGGTTTACCAGGCAATGACTTGTTACAAAATCGATATTTGATAAGTCCCGGAACTGGAAATTACGAAGCAGATGTGAAATCGGAAAATCTAATGTTTCCTGCCAATGGTGTATTTGTTACAGTTGAGTGGGTAGATACAAAAAATACTTTGAACGGTAAGCTCCCTACCGTTGGTCCTTATTTGCGATGGTCTGGTTCTAAAGATCATGAGTGTAGAACTTATTTCAGGCGTCCCGGAGGAAAATGGATACTTGATTCGTTTAAAAAACTGGACCGTGCTGAAAAAATGAATGCAATGATCGGGCTTGAATTCTCGACTATCAGAAAAAAGGACTGAGGTTTTTGTCGCCAGCCTCTTACTAACCGGGCTGAAACACCGGTGGTTTCATTTTGCTAGCAGCCATGGCCGAGAAAAAAGTACTGCTCGACGAAGCAGCCGCTAAAGGTCAAATCCTCTTTTTCGAGCACGATTGCTACACCGAATGCTGCACCGTAGCGGCGCAATACAACAAACACAAAGTAAGCAAAGCGATAAGCTTTGAAGAAGCCGTGAAACAATAAATCCGAAAAGTCCCTTTCCATAGCCCCCGAACGATTCAAAAGAATCTTCGGGGGCTTTTTTTACTCACTTCTAATCCACATCTTACTCACTTCTAATAAGATTCTAATAAGGTACTGAATGAAAATAGGTAATTTGTTAGTATTCAATACTGTGTGGACGTGTTTCTAAAAGTGGAGGAATGCCGGTTTGTTGGAAAATTGGCTGTACTGTGTATGATTAGAATGAAAAAAGGGTTTGTCGGCACGAAAATGCCCTACTTGCTTAACATTAATTATGAGTAATATTAGAATCTTGTTAGAAAAAAAGTAGAACTGTGTGAGATAAAGCTAAAATTGAATATTGTAATATTGCAAAGGCAAACTTTAGCATAAACGGCAGGGGATCAAGCACTCGGGAAGCTTGCCACAAGGGTGAAATAACCTTGCCAGGTACTTGGTTTCGTTCAAACAGTTTGCAGCAACAAAACCAAGCACTCGGGAAGCTTGCCACAAGGGTGAAATAACCTTGCCAAGTACTTGGTTTCGTTCAAACAGTTTGCGTCAACAAAACCAAGCACTCGGGAAGCTTGCCACAAGGGTGAAATAGCCTTGTCAAGTACTTGGTTTCGTTCAAACAGTTTGCGGCAACAAAACCAAGCACTCAGGAAGAAGCCCATAGCTCTGTTTTCTCAAATGACTCAAATTTTTAAATTCTATACATCATGAAAATTAATCTAACGCAATTAAGCACAAAAGACCTGGCTTCGTTGAGCCTGAGTACCATCGCTGTTTCCGACGAACCTGCATTTGCTGTGGTAAAGGACAATCCGCTACTGGCGGCAGTAAAAACAGAATACAGCTATTATGATCAGTTGTATGCCAAAAAGGCATTCAGCGGACGGGGAGAGGAGTTGGTCGTACGGGATGAAAACCGCGACACACCTTTCGGGGCACTGAAAGATATTTTGCTGGGACACGCCAAAGCTACCGGATCGCCTTTTCAGGCTGATGCGCAAGTGCTGTATGGTATCGTCGAGAAATACGGAATCGGACTGGATCGATTAAAATATTCGGAAGAAACGGCACAAATGGTGAAACTGTTGCAAGAGCTGGATCAACCCGAAAATAAAGCCCGTATCGAACGGCTGCTGCTTACGCCCATTGTGGCGCAGATAAAAACTGCTCAGACGGCTTTCGAAGAATTGTTTCACGAGTTGGCCGGCATCAATGGCGAACTGAAACAAATGCAATCGGCCAGCTCTACCCGCAGGGCGCTTGAAGTAGCGTTGCGCGACTACTTTCACTTGCTCACGGCAATGAATAAGCTTGCCGGCTGGAAAGAATTGTATGGCAAGATGGATAAAATTGTGAAAGCCATCGACAATAAAAAACCGGGCACTGATACCAAAACAGAAAGTGACACTCCTGCCAAATAATTTGTTTTAAATCCCCAACTTTTCCAAAGTTCTCTACTTTGGAATAGTTGAAATCGACCCTCTGTTGAGCGGTATACGGTAAGGGGAGCTGGCAATAAACAGCAAGGTCAGATTGCATTTTCGACCCTGATTTTCCTACCGGCACAAGTTGCGGTTTTCTTATCTTGTGCCACTGGCCATTTGAACAAGCACAAAGGCTGTTAGCTAATCCAGGAATAAAATAGCTCAAATGGGATTTAATTAAAATATATGTTTTATCTTTGGGCACAAAACAATTGAAAATACCAATTAATAAGTTGGATATATTCAGTAGAACTAGACATATACAATTTTTACTCGGTATATAGTAGTGTTAGCACCAATTGTAGAGATAAAGGAACAGAACTCATACACAAATATAAAATTATGAGCGAATTCATTGAATACAGTTTTTTTAAATCAACTTCATTAATGTTTGATGAAGAGAGGATATCATCTTTCATCTGAAGTTTTTTTACTGTTTAAATAGTATGCCCATGTTTTTTAATCGTAGAAGAAAAAAATATCAATTTCTAATTGATGATTTTGGTATGTCTTTAGTATTTGACAAGAAATCAAAATACTTCGACAATTATCAAATTCAGTTACGCTCGGGAGATTTTATTCTGAATTATATTATGGATAGATCATTTCTTAATATTTACATAGAGAGCGAATATGAGGATGGTTATTCATTGCCTTTGTCTTTTATTAGGGATTATATATACAATCCTGATCATATTGGCTTTTTTAATTTCCCTGACAATGCTTCTAATGTGAACCATCTTAATGATTTTATACGTAAGGATTTTAATAAAATTGTGGATTTGTACAGCAGGGATAAGTACAAAATAACATACAATATGATTGAACAATTGCTTGCAGAACAGAGAAAGAATTAATCAACAAGGAATATACAAAGTTGAGGATTGTTCTACTGGCCCAAGTTTAGCGAAGCTAACAACGATCAGCGAATTTGTGCGGCAACTCCGAAAAGCAGCTAAGGTTGGTTTTTGATCACATGAAAACTACATTGGTTGGGAAGTCCGGGTGATGCTTCGCATGACTTGAACGAGCAAGTGTGCAAGAATGATAAAGTTGGATGAGAAGGAGCTGTAAAAGCTGTAATTAGCAGTTGTTGAAGTGTAATTATGACATAGCCCTAATAATATGATGAAAGAAAAACTATTTGTCACTCTACTTTTATTTTGTGTACAATTGTGGGGTGTTGAAGGAGCAAATAATTTATATAGAGTATCTAATATTAGTTCAAACGGTGATTATTACATAATCGTTGTGATGAGAAATGATTCATTATTTAAAATTATTTCCAGAAAGAATGACATTAAATTGGCCAACAATGAAAGAATTAAAAAAGGTCATTCTTATCGTTTTGATCTAAATTGTAAAAATGACAGTTGTGGAGATAAGGTAACAAAACCGTTATGTGGAATTGCGAACTATCTTGATGTTACAAACAAGAAAGAATTCATTGATGGAAATACAAGAATTAAGTTCACAAAAAGGTATCATTATCGTATCTATATGACTAAGAATCTCGTTGGTCTTTATTATGTTCCTTAGTTGGTTTAATTAAAAGTCGGCATCTTGCCGACAATACCGAACCAAAAAACTCCTCTTAGTCGTGCATGTGTAAAGCATACCAAAGTACTTACCCGACAGATCATTTGAATACAAAAAACTCCTGAAAGCCCATCGCTTTCAGGAGTTTTTTTATGTTTGCTTACACCGCAAAATAAGCTTCGAGTTCTTTCAGGGTGTCTTCGTCGGTTTGTAGGTCCTTTACTATTTTGCCTTTTTCGAGCACCACGGTGCGCTTGCACACTTCGGTCACGTGGTTCAGGTCGTGACTGGAGATGAGCATGGTCATGTTTAGGCGCGTTTGCAGGTCGGTGAGGAAGCGCTTCAGGCGGATTTGCGATGATGGATCGAGAGCCGTAAAGGGTTCGTCCAGAATCAGAATTTTCGGGTCGCCAATCAGAGCCGCTGCGATACCAATTTTCTTTTGGTTGCCTTTCGAGAAGTCGCGAATCAGCTTTTTGGTACCGATAATTTCGCCGTTGAAGAAATCCGTCATCCCTTCCAGAAACACCGCCAGGTCGCCTTCCGACTTCTTGTGGAGTTTGGCCACAAACTTGAAATACTCTTCCGGTGTCAGGAAGTCGATCAGGAAGCCCTCGTCCAGGAAGGAACCGGTGATGGATTTCCAGTCGTCGTTACGCATTACCGTTTTGTTTTCAATTTGTACTTCGCCCGCTGTCGGTTCAATCAGGTCGAGAATCAGTCGGAAGAAAGTAGTTTTACCTGCACCGTTGTTGCCTACCAGCCCAAAGCTTTCGCCGGCTTTAATTTCCAGTTCGGGGATATTTAGTACGGTGATGCCGTTGTATGTTTTCTGTAATTTATTTACTTGTATCATGATGTGGTGTTGAGTTGAAAGTTTGTAAAGTTTGTGAGTTCATCAAGTTCGTAAAGTTCATCAAGTTTATAAAGTTCATCAAGTCACTGAGTTTATAAAGTGAGATTCAGTATTCCATCCGTTATTCGCTTTCGCGGAAACCTTCGGCCAGTTTGTATTTTCGGCGGTTGAACTGATTGATGCAGATATTGATGAGTGGTTTGCGGAAAAGGATGCCAACGACACCTAATGCCGAAATAATGCCCAGGATCAGGTACAGCGAAATGAAAAAGGATAATCCACCCACCAGTACCATCGGTATGAACAGGATGGGCAACGCGATCAGAAAACTCTTGTAGGTGGTGCCCTGATAATTCATAGCGGATGAACGTGATAAATCTACTTTCTTGTTGTTGAAAGTGGCAAAGAAAAGCAACAAATACACATTCACGCCTGCATTGTACAGAAATGCGGCCAGATGCATCAGAATGATTTTCGGCCCAAACAAGAAATAGGGAGTCGAAAGTACGAAGCTGATGACTGTGAAAGAAATCATCAGGTAATAGTTCGATTCGATATAGGTTTTCACCGGGATATTCCGCGTAAGAATGCTGTCGAAATGTCGGCTATCCCAACTAATAGACCATTGTCCGTACATGATCATCATCAATCCGGTAATGAACATGGCTACGAAAAACAACATGCCCATTTGGTGTTGATAGGCTTTCTGCGGATAAAATATAAGTCCGTAGAAGAGAAAGAACCCCGACATATAGAGCATGCTTTTGGTGCGCTTGTGGCGAAGGATAAGTTTCAGTTCCACCGAAATCAGGTCGCCAATGGTCCCAAATCGTTCGAGAAACGAAAGATCGGCATTGATGGTTTTGTCTGCTTTGATTTTCTGATTGAATTTTTCGGGGTAATAATTCTGGCTAAAAAACCATCGGTTCAGTAAGTAAGCAATGCCTACCATAGAGGCCGGTAGCAGCAGTCCGATGGGTTTTGTAACGATAAAACCAAACAGCGAACGCGAAAAATCGAACAGCGAGAAGATGTTGAAAAACTCCAATGCACCAATGCCTCCCAATACAGCCACCACCACCAAAAATGACAGCAATCCCGAACCAAATTTACGCTTCAGAAATGCGGTGAGCAACGAATCGCTCCACACCAGCATGGTAAATGCCAATACAAACCGGATGGCCACTTGCGCATTGTAATAATGGGTGGTGGATTGAATGACAAACGGAACAATCACCAACAGGAAAAAGTAATTGGCCGGATTGGTGAGTGGTTTTAATAATAAGAAGTTGATCAGCGCCGAACGCTTTACCGGCAATACCTGATAGGGTGGCAGGTTGAAAGTGTTGAGCTGCTGCATAAAAAAGCGGACAGCAATGCTGATAAGCATGATGTACAGCATGGCCCCGTTCATCAACTCGGTAGGGTTGAGGGTGTTGTTGGCTTTTTCCAAGAGCTCGTCGAGCGAAAATCCAAGGAACAACAAAATACCTGTGATGTAGAGGCCAAAGATGCTAAGCAGGATGCTTACCGCCAGATTTTTGTAGAATCCCTGCGCCCGGATTCCTTTTTTCCATTCCTGGAGAATGAGTTGAATAAATAGCATAGGCTTTTTATGTAAAAGTTTTCGGCAGCAAAGATATAAAACAAAATTGTCCGATCATCATTTTTTTATCGTTTTTCAATAAATAAATGAGATCGGACAATTTTTATTGGGTCTGAAAGCGATTCTTATTCACCGTATTTGAACCAACCTGCATACATTGCATAGTTGTGTGCAATTTTTCGGTTCATTTCGTTGGTTTTTTCAGGTTCCACTTCTTTCACGAATTTAGCCGGTACACCCGCCCAAAGTGTGTAAGGTGGAATTTTGGTGTTGCTCAATACCAATGCTCCGGCAGCCACAATGGCCCCTTCGCCTACTTCTACATAGTCGAGCAGGGTAGCGCCCATGCCAATCAATGCATAGTTGTCGATTTTTGCGCCATGCACCGTTACGTTGTGACCAATCGAAACATAATCGCCGATTTCCACCGTCGATTTTTCGTATAATGTGTGCAGCACCGAACCGTCCTGTATGTTTACGTTGTTACCTATGCGAATGGAGTTGACATCGCCACGCAATACGGCATTGAACCAAATGCTGCATCCGTCGCCCATAATCACATCGCCTACTACAGTGGCATTTTCAGCCAGATAACAATCCTTGCCAATTTGAGGGGTAAAACCTCTTACTGATTTTATTAAAGCCATAAGAATATATACTAGAATTTTGTGGGATTTATTTAGAGTCAAGAACCAAGAGTCAAGAACCAAGAGTCAAGAACCAAGACGGGATAAATTAGTTGAAAAAAATATTTTTTTGTTGTATAATGTTTATTATCAACTATCAACTATCAACTATCAACTATCAACTATCAACTATCAACTATCAACTATCAACTATCAACTATCAA
>JBJOOU010000263.1:0-21030 GCA_046051105.1 Bacteroidota bacterium | reverse complement strand
CCCCCCCCCCCCCCCCCCCCAACCCCCTCTCAAAACACAAATGACTGAATGTCATTTCGAACGAAGTGAGAAATATCATAAGTTTGCAGTATAAAGAAAGTTTACCGGACAACAATAGTTTTCATAAAAAAAACAAGAACCCCTTATGAACCAATTTTCAGCCAACAACGACGAACTGCTCCGGCTCATCAGCCTGTGGGAGCCCCGCTTGCAACAACTCGACTACGACACCATCAGCCAGAAACGCAACCGCCAAAACCGCAACATCCGCCAGATAGTCGGACACATGGTGGATTCGGCTTCCAACAATACGCACCGCATTATCCACCTGCAATACAGTCCGCAGCCACTCGTGTTTCCCGACTATGCCGAACTGGGCAACAACGACCGCTGGATAGCCATTCAGAAGTACGAAACCGAAGACTGGCACAACCTGATTCAGCTCTGGAAATACAGCAACCTGCACATTATCCACGTCATCAATCAGGTGAACCCCGACAAACTCAGCAACATCTGGCACACAGCGCTCAACGAAGAAGTGAGTCTGGAGCAAATGATTAAGGGCTACCTTGGGCACTTTCAGCTGCATTTGAGGGAGATTGAAGAGTTGATTAATCTGTAAACTTTGCCCCAAGCCCCTAAAGGGGATATAAAATACTCTCGTCTCCTAGTAGTCAGTTTATATAATCAAGTAGTACTTATAATCTTTATATCGGGAATGCTATTGGTTCTACTTCCGCCAACATCCCCTTTAGGGGCTTGGGGCAGATGCAATTCTATTTATTCTACTACCGCAAACATCTCCGTTAGCTAACGGACTTGGGGCAGAAACTAAACAAAACTGAACTAAAAACACAACAAATAATAATCACAATTCACCTATGACTCACCGTTCCTTTCGTTTCAAAAAATTCCTTATCCGCCTGTCTATCGCGGTGGTCGTGATCAGCGTGATAGTGGCGTTGGTGGCCAACAGCATTGTGGAACGAGCTACCGATCAACAGGTGTACGCCGACGTGCAGGCAATTCCGGCCAACCGGGTGGGATTGCTTTTGGGAACTTCGCGGCTGCTATCCAATGGCAAACCGAATCAGTATTTCGACAATCGCATCGATGCGGTGGTACAGCTTATCAACGCCCGAAAAATTCAGTTTGTGGTAATCAGTGGCGACAACAGCCGACCCGACTACAACGAGCCCAAAGACATGAAAGAAGCACTTATGAAACGAGGATTGCCGGGAAACCGTATTTTTCTGGACTTTGCCGGGTTCCGCACTTATGACTCGGTGTATCGCATAAAAGCCATTTTTGGACAAAGCCAATTTACCATTATTTCGCAGGAATTCCACAACCGACGCGCCATCTACATTGCTCAACAATTGCACCTAAACGCCATCGGCTACAATGCCCGCAGCGTAGATAAATTCTATGGCTTCAAAACCAACCTGCGCGAAAAACTCTCGCGGGTAAAAATGTTTATTGACTTTGCGCGCGGCATTCAACCACGGTTTCTGGGCGAAAAGGTGGTGATACAATAGTGTTGCTTATTGCCCCAAGCCCCTAAAGCTCCTTGAACATTATTGCCCCAAGCCCCTAAAGGGGATGTGAAATACTATCGTCTTATATGTACTAATAATATGAGATGATCTTTATTTGATCAATCCTATTTATTTTTACTGTTCCAAACATCCCCTTTAGGGGCTTGGGGCAATAATTAGATCAAAACAAAAACCATCATGACAAAACTCCTCTTCACTGCTCTGCTCGGGCTCTTTTCCCTGCTACCCGCCGAAGCACAAACCATTTATAAAACGCCTACGCTGGAGATTGATTCGGTAGCGCCCAACACCTATGTACACCGCACGTTTTTGCTGACAAAGACCTGGGGCAATGTGCCCTGCAACGGACTGGTGTACGTCAATCAGGGCGAAGCGGCGGTGTTCGACACGCCCTGTACCGATTCCGTCAGCCTGCAACTGATGCACTGGATTCGCTCGCACACCCGCGCCCGCATCGTGGCCATAGTGGTGAATCATTTTCACGACGACTGCCTGGGCGGTCTCCGTGCCTTCCATCAGGCGGGGGTTCGCTCCTACTCCTCCGAACTTTGTCGGCAGTTGGCCCGCAAAGCTGGCGTGGAAGTACCGCAACAGGGCTTCCGCCACCTGCAACGCATCCGGGTAGGCCAGACCACAATCGAGAATTTTTACCCCGGCGCCGGACATACGCGCGACAATATTGTGAGCTACATACCCGCTACGAAAGTACTTTTTGGCGGCTGCATCCTCAAAGAAGTGGACGCCACCAAAGGCAATATGGCCGATGCCGACACCACCGGCTGGTCCGGCTCCATCTGTCGCATCCGCCAGCGCTACCCGCAAGCCCGCATACTCGTGCCCGGTCATGGCGACTATGGCGGACAGGAATTGCTCCATTATACTGAGAAACTATTCAGGTAAGTTTTTTTATCTATTCAGGAGGTGACTCCGAGTCACCTCCTGAATAATCAAGTCAACCTATCAATAGGAAACAACTCAGGCAAATGAGTATTTATTGACGGGGTGACTCCGAAGTCACCCCGTCAATAAATACGTCAATAAATACATTACAGACACACCCGACAAGAAAAAGATTAAATATTTTTGCACTATTTTCTTTCAAATGCTTGCACTTAAAATTTAAAACACTATATTTGCAACAGCTTGAAATTATGCACTGTATAGCATTTTAATCGGAATCACGCTATTTTCTATTTCTCTGTTTCCCCGGATATTCCTGCTTCTAAAATAAGAATATTCTGTTTATACCCTCCGATAACTCTTACAGCCATCATTCCGGCCGACATTTGCGGCGAAACGTTGCCCTTACTGTCACAAAAAATCAATTTAAACATCATCTTGTGGTAGGCCAAAGTCCATGCAGCAACGCAGAACGAATGCCCTTGCGTCGGAACCTTCTGTACCCCTACAGATAATTGCCCGGCATCCGGGGGAACTTTCTGTACCCCTACAGACAATTGCCCTGAATCCGGGGGAACCATCTGTACCCCTACAGACAATTGCCTAACATCCGGGGGAACCTTCTGTACCCCTACAGACAATTGCCCGACAACCGGGGGAACCATCTGTACCCCTACAGACAATTGCCCTGAATCCGGGGGAACCTTCTGTACCCCTACAGACAATTGCCTGACATTCGGGGGAACCTTCTGTACCCCTACAACCACCGCAAGACCCTTACAAGCAAAAGAATTGTTTTTCGGATATAATTAAATCTAAAAAAGAAATTTAATCATGAATGTAAAGTTATCAAGACTCCCGGTAAGCTCACTGGGCGCTTTGGCCAGCTCTACCATCACCATTTCCAGGAAACCGGTGAACAGCGTGGTGGCCAACAATGTACTGCTCAAAGCAGTAGAAGATAATTACACGAAGTACTTTGCCGTTTTCGGCAAACGTACCTTTAGTGGTATGGGCACTTCAGTGGATGAAGGCGATATCTATCGCGACGAACCACTCAGAGCCATCAAATCTATCCTGAAAGGCTTTTCCAAAGTCTCTGGTTCTTCGAACCAAAAAGACGCAATTGCCTTGCTCGATATCATTGATCAACTCGGTGGAAACATCGAAGACATGGACTACGGATCGGAAAATCAAAACATTGACAAGCTGATTTCTGAGTACGACAAGGCCGAAAACAAAACCCGATTATCCAATGTGGGACTCACTGAAATGTACAGCACTTTTAAAACACGGCATACCGATTTTATAGCTTTGTACTTTCAGCAAACCGATGCCAACGCGTCCCTGCGCCGCCAATCATCGGCTTCCTCCCTACGTACCACCCTCGCCGAATCGCTCCGTAGCTACTACGGACTGGTAAGCGCGATGAAAAACGTAGACGGCTGGCAGGCACTTTACACCGAACTCGAACAGGTAGTAAAAGCCGCCAACAACATGGCTAGCAAACCCGACACTACCGACGAGGCTAGCCCTGCCACCGAAAAATAAATAAACGTCCGGGAAACAATTCTTCTTTTCTACACTACGAGCAAGCCACATTCGGTTTGCTCGTTTCGTTTTCTACTACAGATAAAGCCCTGACAATAAAACAACCACCTCCTTGCATTTTCTAAAAAACTTGCACCACATTTGTTGGCATTGTGAAATGGAATGAGTATGTTTGTGGGAGGAAAAAGTTACATAATATATATTGCATGAAACCATCAATAAATGCCTTTTTGGGTTACACATATCAACAATACATTACATACCTGCTTATTGTAAAAATGGATGTTGAGCGAATTTTCAAATCCATTGATATTGAAACAATCACCGAAAGTAAATTTGATGATGCCAGAATTAAAACGAGCACTCAAGAGTACGAAATTCAGATTAAGGACATCGACAATATAAGTATTGATAGTTTAAGAGTAGTGGACAATCAAATATTTATCAGTAACAAACCCCATAAACTATCTAAGAATACTAATATATTGTTTTTCAAGGAAATTGAGCTTGAGCACAATGATAATATATTTGGATTCCCAGCTTATAAGATAGCAGACAAAGACATTTACATTATATCTCTTTCAAGGAGTGACGCCGATAATGAGATACAAAAGTTGTATATAAACTCAAGCAAGCGTAACGAAAAAATCAACCAATTCTTTCAAACAACACTCGACCTACGAATAACTTGTATTGAATTAAAAGATTTGCCTAAGATAGACATATATAAAACTACTTTGCAAGAGAGAACAATAGATATCCAAAAACATTTACAAGATTTTGAAAATGTACTTTTTGTTGAAGGCAAGCCCGGAGTTGGAAAAAGTCATTTGGTTACTAATCTTCAGAAAGAACTCAAAAATATCCTCTTATATCGTTTCTGGATATCAAATCAAGATAAAGATAATTTAGATCGATTAGTTTATCAGAACTTTTTGTCGAATATTTCAAAAGAACTTACTAATGATCAAATTTCCAGAACGGATGATGAAATAATTGAATTAATCAATCAACACCAAAAGACATTCATAATTGATGGCCTTGATCACATTGAAAACAATAATGACAAAGAACTTGATAAATATATTCAGTTTATTGACAAATTGAATGGCAAATGCAAAGTCATCGTATTCTCTCGTCCATTAAAGAAGCAAATCGATTGGACCAAACAACTATTGGGAAACTGGAATTTTGTTGAAACACGAATTCTTCTTAAGGAGTTATATGCAATTGAGGATTATGATGTTCAACAACAAATATATTCGATCACTGATGGATATCCTATTTTGGTTAGATATTTGGCTGAACACTTTCTCCAACACAATGAAATACCCAATTTAGATAAGATCAACGACATCAATGAATATTATCAGCAGATACTCAAAAACGTAGATTCAATTCATGCACTGACTGTATTTTTATCAACTCGTGCTTATTTAATGGATTCAGAACTTGACCTGTTCTTAGAAGATGAACTTTTAATAATTATCAAGGACATCATTAGTACTCATAGATACTTGTTTGAGATAAAATTAAATAGGATTTCATTATTTCATGATAGTCTCAATACCTTTCTACGTCTTGAGAAAATCAAGCATCAAACTCGAAGTACAAAAGTCAAGAAGATAGTATATAACTCTATCATGAATAGAGAAAACAGATTTCTTTCCAGAGCAGCTTTATTCGAACTAAACTCAGAAATGTGGATTGGGATAATAAACAAATACGCGTCCATTGATCTCTTTAATACTCTATTGAAAGAATGTATAGATTTTGAAGCTTTGAGAAGTTTTTATACTCAGCTACGAACAGCTCTAGTATCCATTGAACCCAACGCAATTCCTCTTAATTGCTACTATGAGCTTTCACTTATAATCATCATTTTACAAAGAGATCATTTATCAACATTGAACGGATTTCTTTACACCTATGTAAAAAGTTTGCAATTTCATGGATATACTGAAGAAAATATAAGTAGTTCTGATGAATTATGGGCCATGCTGTATTACATCAAAACAGGAGATAAAACCTTGCTATATGACTTCACCTCTGAAAATAATTTTGACACACGTTTTTTTGATGTGGAATTAAAAAACGACATTGATAATGAGGAAAATCACTTTGTTCAGCATTACAAACCTTTAAGGAAAACACAAGCAATAAAAAGGTTACTAAATGATGAGTTGATACCTGATTATGACAAACTTCTTTCTCATATACTAGCTAATCTTTACTTACATGAAACCAGTATTAATGAATTTAAAAGCTTACAGGATGCTATTAAGTGCTATTTGAACATTGACCAACAGGAAGGAATCAACTCGCTGAAGTTGGCATTAAAGAACTTCAAAAGTATTGCTCCTGAATTAGCTAGCTATTATTTATCACAAGCAAAAGAGATCATTTTATCGACAGGAAGTGACTTATTCCCTAATTATTATCACGAAATCACGTTAGAGGAGTTAATTACCAACAATCGTTATCAGGGCTCTTTTAATTTACGTGAGTTAGCCTTGAATTATATTCGGCTTGCTTTGCATGAGAAAAGGAAAATAGATATCAAGAGTATTGGAATCTTCAATGCTATGTATGGCATGCAAAAAGACACTACAGTTATTAATATACCTGAAGCACTCAAAGTTTTTGAGGATTGTTCTTTAATTGCCATCGAGAATTCCATTAGTATTATTTCATTCACACAAAGTATGTCTGAAAAAGGAATTAGACATATTATGAATGATTATATCATGCTTCATGATCCAGAAAAAATTATGAAGTTTTTTGTACGTAATCCAGAAAAATACAGAGTTAGTTGGTTTGCTCTTTCAGAAAAACACATCGACAGGTTTTCAGACAAACTCTTTAGCTACGCCATTAACAAATACATCTTTACGTATAGTTCATTCCATTCAAAAGAAATTAAATACAAAGATATTCAGTATATTCTCAAGTCTAATAGACGAGAAGAATTAATCGATGATCTTGAATTTCGGAGGTTTCATATTAGTATACCTGAGAATCACCCTGATCTGAAAGAACTGGAAGAGATATATTATGATGTAAGAACCTATCAAGATGAAGATGATTCAAAATATTACAAAACAAGCGAACAAAGATATCATAATGGTATACTGGACTCCAGCAGTATTGATTTCATTCGCGAACAAAACTTAAGACCTGATGAAATTGCAGGATATACAAATGGAAACTACGCTATTTTCGCAGATTTAAACATTTTCTCAGTGTTTTCGAAAGAGGATATTTGTTCCAGATTAAATGAAATTATGCTTAATACCGTAACTGGCAAAATCAAATCATTCCCATCGTTTGCGAACTTATATTATGTAGTTGGTAACTTTCCGAAATTCATTTTTGAATATGGCAATAAAGAAGATATGGAATCTATTTTTAAAAGCTTTATCAAGTTTCTTGAAATATCATTACTATATCCTACTCAAAATACAAATATCAACGACTAAATTACACCTAACAATCAACGGCCAGCTGAAACCAGCTGGCCGTTGTTGCTTAGAAGTTATACAATAAATGAATTCTTCAGAAAAAATACAAACAAATAAGGTAGTTGAGGGTTAGGCTAATCTTTAACTAATGGCTTTTATATATAGAAAAATGAGTCAATTTAAAAAGGTATGGATAAATGGTACAAGCCAGACAGAAACCGATAGCGGCTTCGAGAAAGGCGCATACGCCAAACACCACACTTAGCACTACTGCCACTGATGGTACTCCTGCCAGCAGCGATACCAGAATCGAGAGGCTAAAGAAGGCACCAATCTTAGCCGCAAAAAACTTGGGGCCGGCATTGATTATTTTGGGCTGGATGGACAACGCTTTCGTCAATCCTTTCGACACCCGGGCCAGCGGACTGTACTGTGGCAGTTCGAAACCGCGCAACAGGAAGTCGGCCAGTAAAAATACCACGATAGCTGCCTGACCGCTGATGAGATAAACCGCTAACAACACAACGGTGATAGCAGCATTGAAACGAGCCACGTTTTCGTCGACTCTTTTATAATTGATGGGGCATATTGCATTTGAATTCATATCGGTAAATAGTTTGAATGATTACTGATACAAAGTTACAATCTCAGCCCCCAAAAGTCAATCCCATACCAGCAGTATATTGTATACCATAAAGTAGGTAGACGCCGTACTATTCTTTTACCACCTTTTTGGCAAAGGTGCCGCGCGAGGTGCTGATTTGTGCAAAAAAAACAAATTCCGCAATAGTGGAGTTTGCCCGTGACCCCAACATTTTCACAGGAATCTGTAAAAACAGTCGATTAATCATCAGAATAAATTCTAACGATTAATATGGGTTAAAGCAGAAAAGAGTTTTCTACCTGCATAAAAAAAGCTCAACCTGTTATCAGATTGAGCTTTTCGATTACAATTTATTTTTTTACGATTTTCTTGGTGACAGTTCCACGCCCCGTTTCAATCTCGGCCAGATAGGTACCTGCCGGCAATTTGCTCAGGTTGAGATTGGGCACTATCGCTTTCAGTAGTTGTTTGCCCGCCAGATTGTAAATTGTTACGCTACGCACATCAGGGCCATTCACGTAGATATCCGATTTTGTAGGGTTTGGATAGACTGAATAGAGATTGGACAACTTTATCTCATTAAGCCCGGTAGACTTTGGCACCCATGAGATAGTCATATTTGAAAAACCAACAATAGTTGATACGGTCGAACTTGAATTGGCAGTGCCTTTTACAAAAGTGCCAGAAGTATATCTGCGAGAAACCGTGCCTGAATAATTTGCCATTTCAAAATTTACGGTATATGTACCATCTACTACAGATGACAAAGAAACTGTTTTACCCCAATACAACGACTTTGCAGTATATGCAGAACTAGCGGTTGCACCACTTGTAGCATCTAGATCTGCATTGGTCAATAATTTTGAAGCAGCAGTTCCCCATGATGACCCAATCTTAGACCAAAAAGTGGACATATCCTGAGCGCTATTTTTTCCATTGCTAGTCCTGTAAATCATAGTATTAACCAAACCACCTGACGAGTTTGTAACAAAAACTGCAAGGGAATACTCACTAGTCGCATTTGTCGAAAAAGTAACAGTTAGCGTACCATCAGTAGCCGTAGCTTCGGGAGCCTGATTTTGGGCACTTAGCGTCAAGAGGCCACACAAAAAGAAGGAAGTAATAATTTTTCTCATAAGAATTAATCTTTTAATCTGATTTCTATTGTATAATGAATAATGTATTTTTCAGAAATAAACCACTTAACGTGAGTTCGATATAAGGAATCAAATAATTTATTGAGAATAAGGGAAGAAATACTTTTGTACTTATGCTACTAAGGGTTTTTCCTTCAAAGTAATAACCGGTTAAATAGAAAAAGAACCCTTAGTAGCCAATATGATTTATCAAATCAATATCCCTTATTGATATTCATGTACTTATATCGTGTATTATATCGAATTCACGTTCACTTACAGCTTTAAAAACTCTCCTTTATAAATAATGTGATTGTGCGATACTACCCGGGCCATATACAAACCACTTCGTAAAGATGCAATATTCACCGGGCTACTCACCGACGTCAACATCAGTCGGCCATCCGGAGCAAATATCTGTACCTGATCAAAGTCTTCGGCTGTAAATATAATACAATCTTTGGCAGGATTGGGATACAGATACGCATTTTTATCAGATTGCACCGCTTCCACAGCGGTGGAAGCGGGTGTCCACACCAGTTTGATATTCGAAAAACCGATGATATTGGCCGGTGTCACCGTTTGTACAGTACTCCCTTTTTTAAAAGCAAATACCCCGAATTTATTACTGCTTCCTTCGGTCATTTCCATCACCACATTGTAGGTATCGTCGCCCAGCACGGTGCCGGTCTGGTTTTGTCCGTTCCAACTGCAAGTGAGCGCTTGGTGGCTCGTTCGGGTAGCTCCCGTAATGGCGTCCACTACATTGTAGGTACCGCCGGTAGCAGTTTTCCAGGCCGACAGGTAGATTTTGCGTTCGGCCGCATAGGCCAGTAGTGTTTTTACAAAAGCGCCTGACTTGCTTTGCACCCAAATGGCCACCACATTACGGGGATTGTAGGTGCCGCCATAACTTGCGGTGGTTACCGTCACCGCCAGAGTGCCGGCTGTTTGTGCATTCACCCACAAAGCCATCATCCACAACAGCAGTAACAAGCTGATTTTTCGCCTCATATTCATACGTTTTTATGCCTGTAAAAACAGTAATTTCATTATTTTGTTCTTGCACAAATTTCAGGTGATTCATTTTCGTTGGTTTATAGATATTTAAATAAATCCGAAGGATAGTAATTTTGTACATCCTTTTAAATAATGTACTTTTGCAGCGTCAATCGAAAAGTATGGAAAATACAGGAATGGTGCTCCGCACCGAAAATCTATTCAAAAAGTATGGAAAACGCACCGTGGTAAACGATGTGTCGATCCACGTAAAACAAGGTGAAATTGTAGGATTGCTGGGACCCAACGGTGCCGGGAAAACAACTACTTTTTATATGACAACCGGACTGGTGACTCCCCTTTCGGGCAAAATATTCCTGAACGACGAAAACATCACCAAATATCCGGTGTACCGTCGGGCACAAAAAGGCATTGGCTATCTGGCACAGGAGGCGTCTGTTTTTCGCAAAATGACCGTGGAAGACAACATCAAATCGGTGTTGGAAATGACCAAATTCAACAAGCAATATCAAAAGCAGAAGCTGGAAACCCTCATCGAGGAATTTAACCTGGGGCATGTGCGCAAGAACCTGGGCGACCGTCTGTCGGGTGGTGAGCGCCGCCGTACAGAAATTGCCCGCTGTCTGGCCATCGAGCCCAATTTCATCATGCTCGACGAACCTTTTGCCGGGGTCGACCCGATTGCTGTGCAGGACATTCAGGACATTGTGTGGAAACTGAAGGATAAAAACATTGGCATCCTGATTACCGACCACAATGTGGACGAAACCCTGACCATTACCGACCGTGCTTATCTGCTGTTCGAAGGAAAAATCCTGTTTCAGGGTACCTCACGCGAACTGGCCGACAACCCGGTGGTACGCGAAAAATACCTGGGTCGCGACTTTGAACTAAAAACCAAAACGCGGACAGTATAAAGAAATGATCCGATCGGGCAAATCTGCCTTATCGGACATCAGATGATTGTTTTTTAAACTGTGGACTATGTTTCTGTTAGTAGATGAAGAAATAACCCTGCGAGAGCTGGCGTTGAAAGATGCTGTAAACATTTTCAACACCATCGACTCCGAGCGGGAGTACCTGGGCGAGTGGTTGCCCTTTGTGGAACTGACGCAGGATGTTTCGTTTACCAGCAAGTTTATTGAGAATTACCTGAAAACCGAAGAGCGGGATTTAACCTGCATCATTCGCTACCACAACCGCTTTGTAGGGCTTATCGGACTCAAAGACACCGACTACGACAACAACAAAACTGAAATAGGCTATTGGATTTCGGAAAAATACCAGGGCAAAGGCATCGTTACCCGCTCGTGCCAACGTCTGATTGATTATGCATTCGACGATCTGAAACTCAACCGCATTCAAATAAAAGCAGCTACCGGCAACCTGAAAAGCCAACGCATCCCCGAAAAACTCGGCTTCGTAAAAGAAGGCATCGAACGTGATGGCGAACTTCACAGCCGTGGCTATCTGGATCTGGTCATTTACGGACTACTAAAGAAAGACCGGGCTAAATAATGCATCGCAACCGATGAGCAAACCAACATTATCCATATTAGGCTGTGGCTCTGCCCTACCCACGCATCGCAATTTTCCTACTTCGCAAATACTGGAAATGCGCGACAAGCAGTTTATGATCGATTGCGGCGAGGGCACCCAAATTCGTCTGCGCCAGATGGGGTTAAAAACCAACCGGCTGGGGCATATTTTCATCTCCCACCTGCACGGCGACCACTGTTTCGGACTGATCGGACTGATATCCACCTTTGGTATGATGAACCGCACCGCCGAACTGCACATCCACGCTCAGGCCGACCTGGAGAAATTGCTGCAACCACAACTGGATTATTTCTGCGACGGACTGTCGTTCAAAGTCATTTTTCATCATATCAATCCCCGCAAACACGAATTGATTTACGAGGATCGCTCGGTGAGTGTATATTCCATTCCACTGAAGCACCGCGTGCCTTGCTGTGGCTTTCTGTTCGAAGAAAAGCCCAAAGACCGACACATCAAAAGGGACATGATCGACTTTTACAAGATTCCCACCTGGCGCATCCCCAAAATAAAACAGGGCGAAGATTTTGTAACAGAAGACGGCGAAATTGTACCCAACCACCGACTGACGACCGCTTCGGAAAAACCCATACGATTTGCCTATTGCTCGGATACGGCTTATTCGGAGAAAATCATTCCGATCATCGAGGGCGTTGATTGCCTGTACCACGAAGCCACCTTTATGGACGACGAATTGCTTCGCTCCAAACAAACCGAGCATTCCACCGCCAAACAGGCTGCCACCATTGCCCTGAAAGCGAAGGTAAAGAAGCTGATCATCGGTCATTTCTCCGCCCGATATATCAACCAAAAAGCCATTCAGGAAGAGGCTAAAACGGTATTTGAAAATACAATACTGGGCGAAGACATGAAAGTATACGAAATATAAAAGGCGATTCAGGGGTTCTGAATCGCCTTTTATTATACCAAATGGCCGTCAATCAACGTTTGAACATGCGCCGTATTCCTCTCATCATTTTAAAACCAAGCATCACGCCATCTACAATATTCAAGCCTTTTGTGAAGGTTTTCACTACATAAGACGAAAGCGTAGCCGGCGAGAAAAGATGCGTAGCAGAAGTGCTGATCTGCTCTTTTTGTTGCTGAATCTGACCGCTAAGCTCCTGTTTGCGGGTAGCCAGATAATCCAGATCCATCTTTTGCTTTTGGGGTGTTGGAGTCGGTACTATCTTCATAATTCTTCTTTATCTTTTAGAAATAAACCGGATAGAAAACGAACCAGCGGATTGATCACCAATGGCTTTCTGAAATACAGCAACACTGCTATCAGGAATACGTAGATGCAGGAGATAATCGCAAAACTGATGGCCAGACTGCCTATAACCGGCTGCAAAGCATAAGCCAGTGCGAAACACAGATAGAACAACACGGCCAGCGCCAGCACAATCACCAGACCCACAATAAGCAAAGTAGAAAGCAGTATCGTGGTTTTCTCCACCACATCTACTTTCACATATTCCGTCTGCAGGCGGACGTATTTCTTTACATCTTCGTACAGTTGCGAGAAATTCTCAGCAGGTTCTTGTTGGTTCGCCATACTTACTCAGCCTCCACCGACGATTTGATCTCATCCACCAAATCATCCATTTCTTTTTTACTCAGTCGAATGCCCTTCTTTTTGAGCACATCAGCTATTTTCTTGCGCGTTTCTTCGCCGCTTTCGGGAGCAAACAGAAGTCCGAGCGCTCCGCCTACAATGGCACCACCAATGAAGGCTGCAATAATACCAGCAGGATTTTTCATACCGTATAATTTTATATGATTACGACCGTAAAATTATCGATTTTCTCTAAACCCAACTCCTTTTTGGCAAACTATTTTGGCATTAATCCAGATTATACCCGAAAGTACGCAATTTGAGGTCTTTATTCCGCCAGTCTTTCTCCACTTTCACATAAAGTTCAAGAAATACCTTCTTGTCAAAAAAGAGTTCAATGTCTTTGCGCGCATCGGTCCCCACCTTTTTCAGCGACTTACCACCATGGCCAATCACAATGCCTTTTTGCGAATCGCGCTCCACAAAAATCACGGCATTGATACGAATCAGATTTTCTTCTTCTTTGAACTGCTCCACACCCACTTCTACCGAATAAGGAATTTCTTTGTCGTAGTTCAGCAGAATTTTCTCGCGAATAATCTCGTTGACGAAGAATCGGGCAGGCTTATCAGTCAGCTGGTCTTTATCGAAAAATGCAGGTCCTTCCGGCAACAAATCTTTAATGCGTGCAAATAGCGTCTCCACATTGAATTTTTCCAAAGCAGAAATTGGATAAATCTCTGCACGTGGAAGTACTTCCTGCCATTTAGCCACCAGCGCCTCCAGCTTTTCCTGATCAATCAAATCTATTTTATTGATCACCAGCATCAGCGGAGCAGTATTTAACTTTACTTTTTCTACAAATTCGATATTCTTCTCGTAATTGTCAAATACATCGGTCACGTAAAGCAATACATCAGCGTCGCTCAAGGCCGAACGCGAAAAGTTCAACATCGATTCCTGAAGACGATAGTTAGGCTTCAACACCCCGGGGGTATCTGAATATACAATTTGAAAATCATCGCCGTTTACGATACCGAAAATGCGATGACGTGTAGTTTGAGCCTTTGAAGTGATGATCGAAATACGCTCACCTACAAGTGCATTCATCAACGTTGACTTCCCCACATTGGGATTACCTACTATATTTACAAAACCTGATTTGTGCATGGTTATTACTTTCTGTATAAATTATACTTTCGCCTAAGCGAATAGCCTGCAAAGATACTACATTTTAGCCATACACGAAAAGCAGGCGACATTTCGTGGATTTTTAGTATATTTGATCTCCCTTTATCGCAAAAACCATACATTTGCAAGTCACTTCGGGGGGACTTCATTACACGAAACACACAAACATGGGATTAAATATCAATAAAATATACGAGTTTGCACGTCACCTCAGGCTTGTATTTATATTTATTGCAGCCGGTATCGTACTCACATCTACCATCTTTACCAACAAACTGGCCAAATCATTAGCCGCAGAGGAAAAGAAAAAAGTAGAAATCTGGGCCGAAGCCATTCGTCAGTCCTTATTACTGGAAGAAGGCACCAATACCGACCTCATCGTAAAGATCATCGAAGGCAACAGTACGATCCCCATCATTATGACAGATGCCAAAAACAATGTCATATCATCACTCAATATCGAAGAACCAAAAACCGAAGTCACACCCTTTTACAACAAAAAGATAGAGAGTTTCAAAGCCAGCCATCAGGCCATCGAAATCAGACTGGCAGACACGATACAGTATATATATTACGACGATTCGCTGTTTTTGAAACAACTCTATTACTTTCCCTACGTACAATTAGGAGTAATTTTCGTATTCCTGCTTGTAGCGTTCTTTGCTTTTTCGGGCACCAAGCGGGCCGAACAAAATCAGGTTTGGGTAGGACTATCGAAAGAAACAGCTCATCAACTGGGCACACCTATTTCGTCATTGCTGGCCTGGGTGGATTTGCTAAAGATGCGACACTCAGAAGATAATCTGATTGGCGAAATGGAAAAAGACGTCAACCGCCTGCGCATCATTGCCGAACGATTCTCAAAAATTGGCTCCAAACCCGACTTGAACGTTGTAAGTCTGAACGAAACGCTTACCAATGCTGTCACCTACATGGCCAATCGCACTTCACAGAAAGTGGCCATCGAGTGCCATTTCCCTACAGACGAGGATGTGTTCATCAGCCTGAACATTCCGCTCTTTGAATGGGTTATAGAAAACCTCTGTAAAAATGCCATCGATGCTATGGATGGAATTGGTCGCATCGACATCACCATCATCAAGCGCAATGACGAAGTGCTGATTGATGTAAAAGATACCGGCAAAGGAATAGACAAGAGCAAATACAAAGTAGTATTCACACCCGGATTTACCACCAAGAAACGGGGTTGGGGATTGGGATTGTCATTGGCAAAACGAATAATCGAAGAATATCACGGAGGTAAAATCTTCGTAAAACACTCAGAATTGAATATTGGAACCACTTTTCGCATTCAGCTAAAAGTAAATTCAGCCGTCTGAATACAAGGCTTAGATTCTGAATACGTGACTATTAAACAAGTAATTATTATTATTTTTCTCAAAAGCGCAAAGCAAGTGTTTTATATTAGAACATATTTTTGTACCTTTGCGCGGTTTTAAATGTAAGTGAAAAATGTCAAAATTCGAGCTTTACAACATTGTACTAAAGGATATGAAGGACGAAACACGCACCTACGAGTTCGATCTCGATGATGCGTATTTCAAAAAAATTGACAGCCCGGAAGTACAACGAGGCAATGTAAAAGCAAAAGTAGTTGTTAGCAAAAAGATCTCAACTTACGAATTGCAATTCATCCTCGAAGGAAATGTAATCGTACCATGCAATCGTTGTTTAGACGATATGGATCAAGCAATTACTTACAAAGAAACTCTTCAGGTAAAACTTGGCGACAAGTTTGACGAAGTAGATGAAATTGTAATCATCCCCGAATCGGAAGGAGCATTGAATGTAGCCTGGTTTATGTATGAGTTTATTATTCTCAACATTCCAATCAAACACGTTCATCCTACCGGCGAGTGTAACAAAACGATGGTATCGAAACTAAAACGACACATCGCCCGTCATAAAGACGATGATGATGACAACGACCTCGATTTTGACGATGATGACGATATGTCAAACGATGAAGTACCGACTGACCCGAGATGGGACGGTCTCCAGAATATATTAGAAAACAATTAAAAATAAACAAGTAAGATGGCACATCCCAAGAGAAGAATTTCGAAACAACGCGGAAGATCAAGAAGAACGCACTATAAAGCTGAGGCTCCTACTTTAGCTATTTGTTCAAATTGCGGTGCAGCTCATATTTACCATACTGTATGTGGCGAATGCGGATATTACAGAGGTAAATTAGCTATCGAAAAACTGGCTACTGTATAATTCAGTGAGTCATTCGATAAACCCTATGAATAATATTTAATTTTTTAAGCTCTAAATTTTCTATTTAGGGCTTGATTTTTTTGTACTTAACCATACTATTATGTCAAACTTAAGAGCTGTTATCACTGGTGTAGGAGGATATGTTCCTGAATATATACTGAATAACGACGAACTAAGCAAAATGATGGATACCAACGACGAGTGGATCACCACACGCGTAGGTATTAAAGAGCGCCGGATTTTGAAAGAACCCGGAGTGGGAACATCATTTCTGGCAGCTAAAGCCATTGAAGAACTGTTGACCAAAACCAACACCAAAGCCGAAGAAATTGATCTGGTACTTTGTGCTACAACTACTGCCGACCACATCTATCCATCGTGTGCATCGATGGCAGCTGAGCGTGTAGGCATCAAAAAAGCCCTTGCAATCGATTTACAAGCAGCCTGCTCCGGATTCATTGTAGCCATGAGCACTGCCCAAAGCTTCATTGAATCAGGGAAATACAAAAAAGTCGTTGTCGTTGGCGCCGAAAAGATGTCAGCCATCACCGACTATACCGACCGTACAACTGCCCCACTTTTTGGTGACGGTGCAGGAGCTGTACTGGTAGAACCAACTGAAGAAGAATACGGTGTAATCGACTCGTTGATTTTCACCGACGGTGTAGGTATGAAACACCTGCATATCAAAGCCGGGGGGTCTGCAATACCAACTTCGCAAGACACTATCGACCAACGCTTACACTATACGTATCAGGAAGGACAAAACGTTTACAAGTATGCTGTTACCAACATGGCTGAAGTGTCGGCCAACCTGATGGAGAAAAACAACCTGACTGAAAAAGATGTTGCATGGCTCGTGCCTCATCAGGCCAACCTTCGCATCATTGACGCTGTGGTTCAACGCACAGGTGTTGACTATTCGAAGGTAGTGATCAATATCGATCATTTTGGTAACACTTCTGCAGCCAGCATTCCACTTGGAATCTGGGAATGGGAGAAAAAATTCAAAAAAGGTGACAACATCATCCTTACTGCATTTGGCGCAGGGTTTACCTGGGGAGCTGTTTACCTGAAATGGGCTTACAACTCTGCAGAATAATCGAACTAACTATATATAAAAATGCCGGATTGAAATTATTCAATCCGGCATTTTTTATTCTCCAGAGCTTCTGCTTATCGTACCAGCACTTTATAGCTTTGAGCTCCCAGCTTAGCCAAATAAATACCTGAATGCGGAACCGCAACTATGATATCTGTCACATTATTCATCCTCGAAATCAACCGTCCCGTTACATCAAAGACTTGCAAATCAGCCTTTTTTGCCGCATGTACTTTCAAGGCTTTTTCCACAGCAACCACCGAAGCATCATCGCCCACCTTTACATCATCTATACCAGTTGCAGAACACAGAGCATCCAACAAAAGATTTCGCACTTCCCAGGTGCCGGCAACTGACGAAGTAGATAGATATTTTAAAGCAAAATGAACATTACTATTCAGAAAAGAAGCAGGAACTGCAATATTTCCCGAATTTACAAAACTCCAACTACTCCCCGATGCCATCGTAGGAATTGTCAATTGACTCCAGGTTCCTGTAGAAGGCGCACCGGAGCTATAATCGGACGAAACCCACAATGTATGATTGGCCACCCGATCAGTTGCACTACTTACAAAATTCAAAGCGTGATCAAACGAAAGTGTAGCAGACTTCAGCCCCACCAGATTAAACGAAGGAGAAATCAACCAATCTTCGTTTGCGTTATTTGTGGCATTCGCATAACCGCTAATCGTAGCTCCATACGTAGCGTTTGAAGACCAGCCCTGAGCTCCCAAACTGCTGTAAGCAGCGAAATTTCCCAGACCCGTCAGAAAAGTCTGCGAAAAATGCAAATCCGAACAAGTAGAAGGAGTAGTACCTGCAGTGCCAAATGTAAACGTAGCACTCACCGGATAGTGATCTGAAGTGGTTGACGAATAGCTGGACACAGCCTGTGTTGCCGTCACCTCACGCTTTACGCTTCCAGCCACATAACTATCAAACAATTCATTTGAAATAATAATATTATCAATAACCGGGCTATTATAATATGGATCAACCAAAGACCCTGTGAGGCCTTTGTAATTGGTCGCATCATCTACAAAGTTTTTATATGGCGAATCAGCCGGGCTACAGGAAGAACATTGAGTTCCTGACAGATAATCATTAAAATCCCCCAATACGATCACTTTCTTTGTAGTATAAGAAGTGCCATCCAACAAAGCTTTCAACCCGACTGAGGCACCCTGACGACGCGTATAACTGGCCTGATCAGACATAGCCTTAGCATGAATATTCATTAAAGTAACCGGCACCAACGTACCATCTACAATAAAATTCACATCATACTCGATTGGATATCTACCACTGGACCAATTTGAATAACTACCACCATTTGTAACAATGGATGAACCAACTAACTGTACAGTTGCTTTTTTATAGATAATCCCCTGATTCTGCCCACAATTATCATTAACGGATGTTGGCAGAATTTTACCGGCCCACTGGCTTCCCAGCAAACTCACCAGGGTATCCACAGTAGCATACGAGCTACTTGTACCCACTTCCTGAATGGCAATCAAATCAGGACTTAAAGCCTTTATCACAGCTGCCACATTTTTCACCTGCAATGCATCGTCATCCGGCGAATATTGACTACAACTCAACCACTCTGTATTCCAGGTAGCCACTTTAAAAGAAGCACTGCTTGCCTGAGACGCTGCCTTTTGCTGAGAAAATCCTCCCAAAGGCGACCATATACACAACGCGGCCACACATAATTTCAAATAAATTCTTACTTTCATCACACAACATTCCATTTTATAAACACACAACAACAATTAATTATTTCCCCTTTTGGCCGAAATACGTATCCAAAAGATTTTTGGCTGCGATAAATGAGCTCAATTCGTTCGACAGCACCTTTGCTTCATTTATTTGCAACAAAGCTTTAATATCGCTATTCTGATAAAAATTAGCCTTCAATTGCTCATTGATGGTTTCATACATCCAGTATTTCGACTGCGCAGTACGCTTCTGATCAAAATAGCTATTTTCTTTTACAAATTCCACATATCGCTCCACCATATCCCAAACTTCAGGAATCCCGTTCAACTCCACCGACGAACAGGTTACTGCTTCGGGCGACCATCCTGACTCTGGAGCCGGAAACAAATGCAAAGCATTCTGATATTGCGTACGAGCTACTTTCGCTTTATGGGTATTGGTTCCGTCACATTTATTGATAGCAATACCATCGGCCATCTCCATAATACCACGTTTTATTCCCTGAAGCTCATCACCGGCACCCGCCAGCTGAATCAGCAGAAAAAAGTCCACCATCGAGTGTACAGATGTCTCGGACTGCCCCACCCCAACTGTTTCCACAAAAATCGTATCAAATCCGGCAGCCTCACAAAGAATAATACTTTCGCGAGTTTTTCGAGCCACACCACCCAACGAGCCTGCAGAAGGCGAAGGGCGAATAAACGCATTCTTAGCCACCGAGAGTTCTTCCATACGGGTTTTGTCGCCTAGAATACTACCTTTTGATCGCTCACTACTTGGATCAATAGCCAACACTGCCAACTTTTTCTCTTTACGTACCAAATGCATTCCAAGCGCCTCAATGAAGGTGCTTTTTCCGGCACCCGGCACACCGGTAATTCCCAACCGAATCGCATTCCCGGCATATGGCAAGCATTTTTCAATCACCTCCTGAGCAATTAGCTGATGCTCAGTCAACGAACTTTCCACCAGGGTAACAGCCTGACTCAACATCGTCAGATTGCCCTGCAAAATACCCTCTACATATTCTGCTGCAGTAAATTGTCTGCGTTTTCGTCCCGGCAATTTATATGGGTTAACGGTAGGCATATTTTCAACACCTGCATTTACCGATAATCCCTGATAGGCCGGATCATTCTCCGGATGATAATGATGCATAAGTTTAGATATAAATAGAAAAGAGCCAGAATGAATCAATCAGGCTCTTGTCATAGATTAGTATATATTTCCTCAATTATTTACTTTTGAACTTTCCAGGTAATAATCAGCATTACATAACTATTGTCTGGATCATTCGTTTGCACTGTAATAAACTTCTTATAATCTCCCTCTACTGCCGACGATGTATTAACTGCAACATTCAGTACGCCCGTTTTCCCTGAACCGACACTAAACAAAGCCGGACGCAGGACAATTTCTTTA
>JBJOOU010000262.1:0-9239 GCA_046051105.1 Bacteroidota bacterium | reverse complement strand
CCAATAGTTATCCTGAGTATTTCTATAGATATTTTCGAAAACCAATAGTTATCCTGAGTATATCTATAGTTTTTGTTTAAGAAACCGCTGGTTGTAGAAGTATTCTTGCCGATATGGTACTTTGTGGGGAAGTTTTCTGAAGCGTTTTTTGGGGTTCAGCATTATTATCAGCTCCGTTCTTCGGGAAGTGGGAGGTACACCTACCGTAAGCTTAAGCATCCGGTAGATGATGAGGTGGATGGTTGTTAGGAACTCAGCTTATTGGTCGTGAATTGCCATACGCAGCACCGAACAATACCTGCTTTTTTAGGTATTCGTTCGGAGCATCTTACTTTTTTTTGTTTTTTTACGTCAAGCGACCTGGAAGTCGCTTCTCTTTTGTTTTATTTATTAGAGGAAAGCGGAGCTTTAGAGATTGGCTTTGGCGATTTCGATCCAATGTTCGGCCAGTGCATGAGGGTCGGCACCGAGTGCGAAGCCCAGTAGCAATGCCATTCCCATAATGTTGACCGATAGTTGATGAAAATCGTTGAGGGTTTGTTGTTGTTCAATTTCCTGTTGCACGATGGTTTGAATGTACAGCGCATGTTGTTCAATGTACTGATCGGGTAGGGGAGTGTAGGCAATGGCGGGCATCATCAGGTGTTGCTTCCAGATGTTGTCGAGGTCTTTGGCCAAAGTTTCGGGGGCGGCTTGCCCCATTTGTTGCCAGGCTGCAAGGGTAGAACCATTGTCGGCTTCGGCCAAACCGGTTTCGAGCAGCAGAGCAAAGGCAATATCGGCAATGCTTTGCATTAGATCCAGATACATGTCCTGCGCCAGCTCAAATTGTTCGGTTTGTTGGCCTTGCAGATAGGCTTCAACGGTGAGATAAGGCAGGCCGGTCACTTCCGGGCAACCTTTCATGCACGGAAATTCGCTGCCTTCGTAGATAAACGTTACTTCGTCGTTTTGTTTCTGTCGGCCTATCGGGTACAAACGGCACACCAGCGGTCGTCCGCTATGTAGGCTGCATCCAAAGTTGTGAATGTATTGGCTGCAAGCCTTTTCGCCAGTTGGCGACAGACTTCCATCGAATTTCAGGCGGGTGCCACCTATTTCGCAGTACTGTTCTGCAAATTCTGTAGTAGATATATCTTTTGCCTGGGCTATCGTGGCTAATTCCCAGGGATTCATACGCACCTGTTTGCCAAAACAACAGGTGCCGGTGCGCGAGCAGGTAAGCGGAAGTGTATCTTGTAGTTGTAAGCGGGTATTGGGTGTGTTCATAAAAGTGTCTGTTTGTAGTTATTTAGTACATGTTAGCAAGACAGTTAGCATTCTATTTTCGGAGTATGATTTCAAAAGAATCAACAAATATCTCGTTATAAAAGTACGAAAGGATTTCAATAAGTAATTAGATTATTTATTGTCCCGATCGTAAATCTAATCCCGTAGGGATTTAATATGCATAACCCCCGGTGTAACCGGGGGAATTGAACGAAACAACTTAAAGAACCCCGAAGTGGGTTCAATAACTAGTGAAAAGAAACTGTATTCAACCCACTACGGGGTTGTTTTTTTTGAGATTACTATCATCCCCCGGTTGCACCGGGGGTTATTTATATTTAACTCCTGTCGGAGTTTCTCAGTAGACCCATATTCAGTGATAAATGATTGAAAGCACCGGCTGAAATAATCGATTATTTCACAGCTATGTGTTCTTTCTTTTTATTATTGACGGAAGAAACTAACGAATCCCGATAGCTATCAGGATGTGAATAGTATATATGTTTTTAAAAAATCATTTCGGCGAAAGGAATCAGCAAAGCCGTCATAATGCCCATGATGCCGATGGCCAAACCACTGATGGCTCCTTCCAGAGCGCCCATTTCCATCGCACGGGCAGTGCCCAGCGCATGCGAAGCCGACCCCATGGCCAATCCTTGTGCAATCTTACTTTTAATACCAATCTTTCGCAAAACAATAGGACCTACCATGCCGCCAAAAATACCGCAAATCACCACAAAAGCAGTGGTAAGAGCCGGTACGCCACCGTCTTTCTCTGCCAAACTAATGGCAATGGGCGTTGTAACGGATTTCGGCGCCAGCGAGGCCACCATCATTTTATCGGCACCAAAGGCTTTGGCAATATACACCACGCTGATGATGCCCACAAGGCTGCCCACAAACACGGCAGTGAGTATCGAAATTACTTTTCCTTTGATGTGCTCAATTTGTTCGTACAGCACATATCCAAGCGCAACAACACTGGGACCGAGCATGAAATTCAGAATTTGTGTGTTCTTATAAAACGTTTCGTAGCTGATTCCTGCCATTTTCAGAAACGGAATGAGAATAATCAATGAAATCAGCAGGGGTTGAAGGATGGAGATTTTTAATCGTTTGTAGATAAATACACCGAACAGAAAAGTGCCCATCACGAAGGTAAGCAAAAATACCTCGGACGAGAGGATGGGCTGTAGAGAGCTGAGAAATGGATTCATTTTGTTTTGTTTTTGTCAAGTCGTTCCTGAATAATGGCTACAGTGATAATGGTAAGAATGGTGCTGCCCGCAATGGCCACCAGTATGGCCACGATCGACTTCGAAAGCAAATCGTAGTACGCCATCAGGCCTACTCCGGCGGGTATAAAGAATACGGCCATGTTTTTGGTGATGGTGGTCGCCACATCTTTTACGTTTTCTGGCTTTACTAGTTTGAAGAACAAAGCCAGAAAGAGCAATATCATGCCCAACACGCTTCCGGGGATAAATCCATGTATGAGCAAACTCAGCATTTGCCCCAGAAAATAAAATAGCAGAATATAAAATGAACCTTTGATCATAATCAATCAGCTTTAGAAGAATAGAAAAAGAGATAAAAGCAATCAGGCTTTACCACGCAGGAGGTAAAGCCTGATTTATCATTTAGAAGATGTACATCACAGTAGCTACTACCCGGTTGTTGACCACTGAATAAGTGTCTTTGGCTTTTCCGTTGATACCCATAGTGCCATATCGGCCGGCGGTGCAATCGTATTCAACTCCCATTTTGAAGTTCGATACATTATAGCTCACTTGTGGAGCAATGCGGTAAAGTTTGTCCAATACCAATTGATCATAGAATCCATAACCGTAAGCAGTTACTTTGTTGGTAGTGCTTAAAGCAAGATCCTGAGTCGTTCCCAGGTTGTGCGACATGCCTAAAATCAATCCGGCTTGCAGTTTGGTACCGTACACCGCATTTACCCAGCCTGTAAAGTTGTTGAAGTTGGTATAATCTGTTGCAGTTGATTTGTCGGCAGCATATTGGCTTACACCGTAGCCACCCAATATCAGTTGGTCGGTGAGGTTTTGGCTCAATACGGCTTTTCCTTTCAATTGAAATTTGCCGGTGCTATACAGTCCGTAAGCAGTGGCGCTTAATGAGTTAATGTAGTTTTTAGCGTCGGGTTTTAGTCGCTTGTAGTCAGCTCCAACTCCGGCTGTCCAGTTTGCAGCTTTGTTTTCCAACCCTACAAACAGGTTCGGAATCTGCGAGTTTTTCATATAAATGTTGCTGGTTCCCGATGGCCCCATTGATGCATATTGCATTTCGTAGATAGCCGCTGCCGAAGCCGAAAGAGTAGGAGTGAGGTTCTGTTTGAAGCGAACAAGCGGGCTACGGTTGAATGCCTGAAAAGGTGCACCCGAATTCGACGACAAAGTGGTAGGCATCACCGAACTAAAAAACGGATGCCAGGTTTGTCCCACGGTCAGTTCCGATTTTGTCCAGTTCAGTTTCATATAGGCCTGACGGATGCGAAGTACAAAATAATTGGTACCGGCTCCTGCAAAGTCAGCTTCGATTTTTCCGCTGCTTTTTGCTCCCAACACTGGTGTGCCGGTAATGTCAAGTCCAACGCGGGTATTTACGCTGAGCATTTCAGCCTGTGCTGTGGCGTTAGCGTCAGTGCCATCGGCCGAAATTGATTTTGGTTTTGGAAATAAGTGGATAACACCATCAACCATTTCCAGATTTTGACGGGAATTATAGTAAAAATCGTTTCCTACAAATCCGTAAATTTTTACAGCAGTGCTGGTGGGTTCAGCAGCAAAGGTGATTGCCGATGATGTTACAAAGATTGCTGTGAGTAGTTGTTTGAAATTCATGAAAAAAAGTGTTAGTGAAAATAGCGTTTAGTTGAAATATACGTGTTCGATCAATATCTTCAGACCAATTCCGATAAGTATAATTCCTCCGAATATTTCTACATTAAATTTAAATCTTCGGCCAAAATGGATGCCTACTTCCATACCGATAAAGGTAAAAAGGAAACTGATACTACCGATAATGGCGATAGCAGTAAAAATAAGTGAAGGATAGGGCACTAAAACCACACCGGTAGCCAGCGCATCGATGCTGGTGGCCAGTGCCAATGTAATTAATGTGCGGAATTTGAATGGATTGGGGGTGACTTCACAGTCAGGGTCAATTGGTTTAAGGCCTTCGATGAGCATTTTTCCGCCGATTAGTCCGAGCAATCCAAAGGCTACCCAATGATCGAAACTTTCCATTTCGCGAATAAATGTTTTGCCTGCCATAAATCCCAAAAGTGGCATTAGTGCCTGAAATAAGCCAAACATGAAAGCCATTTTGAGCGTATTTCCAAACTGAAATTTTTGTACACAAATGCCTTTACTAATCGAAACAGCAAAGCAATCCATGGCTAAACCTACTCCGATGATAATAATTGAAAGAATGTCCATTTATTAAAAGACCCCCAACCCCTAAAGGGGAGTTATGTTTCCCTTTAGAAATTGGAGGATGTTTTTATAAGCCCTTTAGGGGTTTGGGGTTTTACAACATTGCTTTAACTTGCTCGTACACGTTTTTGCCGGTGAAACCAAGTTTTTCGTCCAGCACTTTGTACGGTGCAGAGAATCCGAATGACTCCAATCCCCACACTTTACCGTTAGCACCTACCAGACCAAGAAGGTTTACTGGCAAACCAGCAGTCAAACCAAAGATTTTAGCACCTTTAGGCAATACTTCTTCCTGGTATTCGGCAGATTGGCTGCGGAACAAACCTTCAGATGGTACAGACACCAAACGAACTTTGATTCCTTCAGCGCGAAGCAATGCAGCACCTTCGTTCAGTGTCGCAACTTCCGAACCAGAAGCTACCAAAATTACATCAGGGTTGCCATCGCAAGTTACGATATAACCACCTTTTTCTGCTTTTGCAGCTTCCGCTTTGCGATCTGCAGCAGGAAGGTCAGCAATATTCTGACGAGAAAGGATCAATGCAGTAGGAGTGTGGGTGTTTTCGATCGCCATTCTCCAGCTCACTGTACATTCTTCCACATCAGCCGGACGAAGCACCAACATCGAGTTGTGTCCTTTGTGGTTTTTCAGTTTTTCCATCAAACGGATTTGTGCTTCTTGCTCTACTGGCTCGTGAGTTGGTCCGTCTTCACCTACACGGAATGCGTCGTGAGTCCAGATAAATTTCACGGGTTGCTCCATCAAAGCAGCCATACGTACAGCTGGTTTCATGTAGTCAGAAAAAACAAAGAAAGTTGCACAAGCAGCAATCACACCACCGTGAAGGCTCATACCAATACATACGCAAGCCATAGTCAACTCAGCTACACCAGCTTGAAGGAAGGCACCTGAGAAATCGTCTTTTGTAAATGCTTTGGTGTTTTTGAGGAAACCGTCAGTTTTGTCAGAGTTCGACAAGTCGGCGCTCGAAACAATCATGTTTTCTACTTCTTTTGCCAATGTAGCCAATACAGTTGCCGAAGCAGCACGTGTAGCTTGTCCTGGTTTTTGAGCAATCGCATCCCAGTTTACGTTAGTTTTTCCAGAGAAGAAGAAATCCATTTTTTCAGCCAATGCAGGGTTGGCAGCCGCCCATTCAGCTTTAGCAGCATATTTAGCAGCTACGATTTGTTCCAGTTCAGCAGCACGTTTCGCGTACAATTCTACTGTTTCAGGGAACAATACGAATGGATTTTCAGGATCGCCACCCAATACTTTGATTGATTCAGCGTATGAAGCACCACATTCGCTCAATGGCATACCGTGAGTAGCACATTGGTTTTCGAAGCTTGATCCATCCGCTTTGCGGGCACCTTTACCCATGATGGTTTTACCGATAATCAATGTTGGTTTAGCTGTCTCGGCTTTCGCTTCTTTCAAAGCTGCACGAATAGCTTCAGCATCGTTACCATTGATTTCGATTACTTTCCAGCCCCATGCAGTATATTTCATGGCTACGTCTTCGCTGGTAACATCTTTAGTTTCAGTTGAAAGCTGGATGTCGTTTGAGTCGTAGAACATAATCAGGTTGTCCAAACCAAGGTGACCAGCCAAACGACCGGCTCCCTGAGAGATTTCTTCCTGAATACCACCGTCAGAGATGTATGCATAAATAGTTTGGCCCATTACTTCGCCAAAACGTGCTTTCAAAAATTTAGCAGCAATTGCAGCACCTACACCGTAAACGTGACCTTGTCCCAGAGGACCGGAAGTGTTTTCGATACCGCGCATGATGTCTACTTCAGGGTGACCAGGGGTTGGGCTTCCCCATTGACGGAATTGTGACAATTCGTCCATGCTGAATTTTCCTGCACAGGCAAGTACTGAGTAAAGCATAGGCGACATGTGTCCCGGATCAAGGAAGAAACGGTCACGACCTTCCCATTTAGGATTTTTTGGATCGTATTCCAAAAATTCCGAAAAAAGTACATTAACGAAGTCAGCTCCACCCATGGCACCGCCCGGGTGTCCTGATTTTGCTTTCTCTACTGCTGATGCCGCAAGGATACGGATATTATCGGCAGCGCGATTCAAGATTTGTGTCGAATTCATAAAATTATTTGGTTGTTAATTGGTTTCTAAAAACGATAGCCTATGGTGTAGTTCAATCCCCAGTTACCGGTAGTGTTTACTCCAAAACCGGGAATGTAATAAGGGAAAATTTCGCCTTCAGCATCTTTGCTGATTAAAATGCGTTTACGACCCGTCCAGCCCATAAATACATTTTTATATATTTCTACTTTTACGCCTATTACAATCTCCCACCATAACTTTGTACTGTTGTAGCTGGATGTGAAAACAGATTCCGAACCTCCCCAGTAACTGTCTTCAATGGATAGATTTGAAATTTTATAGTTGAAATTACTCATCCCCAATCTAAGTCCGGCTAAAAATAGATTGTTTGTTGGTTTTGAGTCTTTTTTCTTTTTCATGAGATTAAAATCAACACCGAGTCTGGCAAATGGAGCTGAGGTGGTAAACTCATAATTTTTCAATGAGGTTTTATCGGCACCCGCAAATCCGGCTTCGAAAATAGGATAATACTTGTGTTTGATATCCGCCTGTATCGCCGCTTCGTATGAATAAGTGTCCCTATTGCTTCTTGTCGACATAATTGCCGAAGCCAGATCGGCCTGTACAAAAAAGCCATTGTAGAAAGGCACATGTTCAGTGCTGTCCTGTTTTGCAATGATTTTACGCTGAGCCTGAATGTTTGAAATACACATCAGGCTTACAATCAAACTAATTGTATATTTTGATATTTTGCTTCGCACTTGTTGATGTGTTTACGTTTCTTTCTGAAATTTTAATGGAGTCGATAAAGTGTTGGGTAAATAGTACAGTGTCTATTTTAAAGGTCTTTATACTACCACATTCCAACGAAAGATAAGTGTTGTAGTTAGTATGAAAAATTCTGATGGTATCTGATATAGTATCTTTTGTGATTTTGTATACCGATTCTCCTTTTAGTTTGTTTAGTGGTAAAATAAGAGAGGCAACAGTTGTGTCAGAATACAATATCGAATCCGATCCAATGCCGGTAACGCTCAGTTTAGCTAGCGAAACAGTACTTTCTGATACGGCTTTTGTTGTACTATTGACTGTAGCATGATAAAATCCGGCATAGAATCTCAGGTAGGTTTCTTTTCTACACTGTTCGTCGTTGTTACAAGCTGTGAGCAGTAACAGTACAGTAGCTGTAAGTATGAAAATATATTGTTTCATTCGAATTTAATACAGTCTGCTGATTTCGGATTTTAATTTAGCAATGGCAACCTCTGTTGGAGTTTCGTCACTCGAAGAATATACCTGAAGTATTAATTCTGCCAGTTTGGTGGCAGGATCGGTAGGATTACATTTTGAAGAGCAGGCATTTACCAATTGAAGCATGCTTTCCTGAGCACCTCTGATAAATTTCCATGCATCATCGCTTATGTATATTTGCTGAGCCACATTGTGGGCAAACTCTTGACGGATAGTACTTAGCAACTCTGATTGTAACTGGATGGCGGTCATGTCAGACAGTTGAATGTTCAACAGTAAATGGTTGGGGTTCGTCCGTTCCAGAAGGATTACCAGGCGCTCGTAGGCACGAAGGCGAACCGGAGTAATATGAGATTGATTGCTTTTGATCAGTTCTGTATTACGACGAATGTCTTCGTTCTTTAAAAGCTTATTAATCATCAAATAACTACTGGTAAGTACCAATAAAGCCGGGATCGTTATTTTTAGAATTTCAAGAAAATCCATATAAGGTTATAGCTCTTTTTCTATTTTGTAATTATTGCGTTCGGATGAGTTACGTGCTACAATTTCTGCAACAAATCCTGCTAAAAATAGTTGTGTGCCCAATACCATTGTTAGTAAAGCTAAATAGAAATACGGGCTCTCAGTAACTAAAGGGGCTTTGACATGTTCAATGATAGCAATTAATTTATTGACGCCAATAGCTATTACCGCCATGAAGCCAAGGAAAAACATCAGGCTGCCATACAGTCCAAAGAAGTGCATCGGCTTTTTTCCAAACTTTGAAAGAAACCACAGAGTCAGCAAGTCCAGGTAGCCATTGATAAATCGGTTCAGCCCGAATTTAGTTTCTCCAAATTGACGTTTTCTATGTTCCACTACCTTTTCGCCAATATTGGTGAAACCGGCATTCTTCGCGAGATAAGGAATGTAGCGGTGCATTTCGCTATACACTTCAATGTTTTTCACCACTTCGTTTTTGTAGGCTTTCAAACCACAATTCATATCGTGTAGTTTCAATCCTGTTACCTTGCGGGCAGTTGCATTGTATAGTTTCGAAGGTATGTTTTTAGTCAGCTTGGAGTCGTAGCGTTTTTTCTTCCAGCCCGACACCAGATCATATCCTTCTTCTACAATCATTTTGTAAAGTTCTGGTATTTCATCCGGACTGTCTTGCAAATCAGCATCCATGGTAATAACCACAT
>JBJOOU010000261.1:0-21510 GCA_046051105.1 Bacteroidota bacterium | reverse complement strand
GGGTATGCTTTGAGCAGCCAATCCAGCCCCCATTTAGCTTCGTCCAGAATGTCTGGTATTTTGTTGGCACCCACATTGCCGTTTGCATTGTATTTGTCGCAAAATGCAGTGGGAGTAGTTTGGTACGCAAAAAGCAACTGATAAATGGTAGAGGCGATAATGGCGCCTGATTGTTCGTTCGCCTCTCCGTCCATCCAGCCTCCGGCTAAGTCTATCGTTTTCGGCTTGATGGATTCAGAGTTGATTTCGTCTGCTTTTTTTGTAGATTTTGTAAGTGGTTTAATGGGTTTGGGAGTTAATGCAGAGCCGGACGCACCTGTTGTGGGTTTAGTGGGAGCAGTAGTAGGCGTTTTTGCAGGTGTGGCTGGCTTGCTTTCTTCAAGTCCGGTTTCAATTGTTGGATATGATGCCGGGCTGGTGTTTCGTTGCTGACGGATGTAATTCAACAGAAAATCGGCACTTCCCAGATATACATTCTTATTAATGTAGATGGTGGGAGAATAAACAAGTCCTGCTTTGATGTAAAATGCACCCTGCTGTTTGAAGGATGAAAAATCAAGAATATAGGTGCTTTGGAACGATTGGAATTGTCCTTTATCGGTGATGTTCGTCAGAACGTCAATTTCCTCGTTGGTGAGGGCATCGTGTATGCTGAACTGCTTTAATTGGAGGGGTGATTCGCTGATAAAAACCGCCTTTTTTGATCCGTTTGGCAGGTATCCCAGTTGATTAATGCGTATCCAGCCGTCTACGCCATAGCTCAGCATACTTATGCAGAAAATAAACAAGAAAGATAGAAACAGCTTTTTTTTCATTTCAAAATTGCATTTTTTGCAAATGTAGCGGAAATTATCGAAAACGCAATCGAGTAAATATCGGGAAAAAAATATTACTTTTGCGTCTGTTTTAAATTAGTCCAATTATACTATAACACGAAAGAAATGAAAGTATTAAAATTCGGCGGAACGTCCGTAGGTTCAGCCGCGAGAATGAAAGATGTTGCCAAGTTGATTTGTGACGGAGAACGTAAAATTGTTGTATTGTCAGCGATGTCGGGAACGACCAACAGCCTTGTTGAAATTGCTGATTATTTCTACAAAAACAACAACGCAGGAGCTCTTGAACGTATCAATACACTGGAGCAGAAGTACTACGACGTAGTAGATGAATTGTATACTACCGATCAGTATAAGGCTGAAGCGAAGACGGTGTTGAAGGCGCACTTCGAATACTTGCGATCTTTCTCGAAATCGGTTTTTACACTTTTCGAAGAGAAAGCGATTTTGGCACAAGGCGAATTATTGTCGACCAATATGTTCAGCCTTTATCTGGTAGAATTGGGCGAAAGCTGTGTGCTTCTTCCTGCTTTGGAATACATGCGTATCGACAAAAATTCAGAGCCGGACACTTCTTTTATTGCCGAAAATCTGGCGAAACAACTCGAATTAGAATCGGATAAAGTCATTTATATCACTCAGGGATTTATTTGTCGTAACTTCTATGGTGAAATTGATAACCTGCAACGTGGTGGTAGCGACTATACTGCTTCGCTGATTGGTGCTGCTGTAAAGGCGGATGAAATTCAGATTTGGACCGATATTGACGGAATGCACAACAACGACCCACGTATCGTTGAAGGCACAAAACCAGTTCCGGTGCTTCACTTCGAAGAAGCTGCTGAGTTGGCTTACTTTGGTGCCAAAATTCTTCACCCAACCTGTATTCTTCCTGCCAAACTGGCGAATATCCCGGTACGCTTGTTGAATACCATGGAGCCTGATGCTCCGGGCACGCTGATTTCTACCCAAAGCAAAAAAGGTAAAATCGAGGCCGTAGCTGCTAAGGATGGTATCACTGCCATCAAAATCAAATCAGGTCGTATGTTGTTGGCGCACGGATTCCTGCGCAAAGTATTCGAAATCTTCGAATCGCATCACACGCCTATTGATATGGTAACCACTTCGGAAGTGGGTGTTTCGGTATCTATCGATAATAATAAACGTCTGGATGAAATTGTAAACGATCTGAAAAAATTCGGTACCGTTACGGTAGATAAAGACATGGTGATTATTTGTGTGGTAGGTGATATGCCTTATGAAAATGTTGGTTTTCAGGCAAAAGTAGTAGGTGCGTTGAAAGAAATTCCGATCCGTATGATTTCTTACGGTGGTAGCAACTACAATATCTCCTTCCTGGTGAAATCGGAAGATAAAAAACGAGCGTTGGTGGCTTTAAGTGCCGAGCTTTTTGATTAAGAAATTCCCAAAGCCTACAGGCGAATTGAGATATTTGACGGATTTGCAGCCTCACGAGGTTGCAAATTCAATTTATAAACCAGGGCTGCATGATGTGGCCTAAAAAATTTAATTATGATCAAAGGACAATTTCCGAAAGATAAATTCAGTGCACTGGAAACTCCATTTTATTACTATGATTTGGAGGTGCTTCGTCAGTCATTGAATGAAATTAATGCACAAACTGAAAAATCAAACTTCCATGTGCACTATGCCATGAAAGCTAACGTAAATCCTAGCGTGTTGAACGTAATCAAAGAAGCTGGTTTGGGTGCCGACTGCGTAAGTGGTGGCGAAGTACAGGCTGCTTTGAATGCTGGAATTCCTGCTTCTAAAGTTGTATTTGCCGGTGTGGGTAAAGCCGACTGGGAAATCAACCTGGGATTGGATAACGATATTTTCTGCTTCAATGCAGAATCAGTGCCTGAGTTGGAAGTCATCAACGAACTGGCAATTGCGAAAGGCAAAACTGCAAATGTAGCTTTGCGTATCAATCCAAACGTTGACGCGCATACTCACCACTATATCACTACCGGGACTAACGAAAACAAGTTCGGTATCAATATGGAAGATATCGACCGTGTTACTGATCTGGTAAAGACACTTTCGAATGTAAATCTGATTGGTATTCATTTCCACATCGGTTCGCAAATTACTGACATGACTGCTTTCCATAACTTGTGTATTCGTATCAACGAATTGCAGGAAGTGTTTGCAGGTAAAGGTATCAAACTGGATCATATCAACGTAGGTGGTGGATTGGGTATCAACTACGAACACCCAAATCATTTCCCTGTTCCTGAATTCGAAGCGTATTTTAAAGTATTCCGCGATCATTTGACATTGAAAGAAGGACAAACTTTGCACTTTGAATTAGGCCGTGCGGTAGTTGCTCAGTGTGGTACATTGGTGACTAAAGTATTGTATGTGAAAGAAGGATCGACTAAAAAATTTGCTATCGTTGATGCAGGTTTCACCGATCTGATCCGTCCGGCATTGTATCAGGCGTTCCACCATATCGAAAACATTTCTTCGGAAGAAGCTTTCGAAGCCTATGATGTGGTAGGTCCAATTTGCGAATCGTCAGATACTTTTGCAAAAGGATTCCAACTGAATAAAACTAAACGTGGCGACTTAATCGCTCTTCGTTCGGCAGGAGCTTATGGCGAAATTATGGCTTCGCAATACAACTTGCGTCGTTTGCCTAAAGCCTATACTTCAGACGAATTGAAATAATTGCTTTTACGCTACACAATATTTTCTGAAAGACCTTGACTTTGCATCTTCACTGGCTTAACATGTGGAGGTGCAAAGTTCATAAATAGATATTCGCATGGAAGTTTACGGTTTCATCTTTTCGGTAGTTGAATTAGTCGTGTTTGGGGTGTTGCTCCTGGCCTTTTTTTATCAACTTTATTTTTACCTGCGATATATGAATGGCGTGTTGCGCCATCGGAATCGCATCAAAAACGGTCGGGTTTCGTTTGAAACACAACAGCCGCCGGTATCGGTAATTATTTGTGCCAAAGATGAGGCGGAGAATCTGCGAAAATACCTTCCGACTGTGCTTCAGCAGGAATATCCTGAATACGAAGTAGTAGTGATTAATGATGGGTCGACTGATGCTACCGAGCATTTGTTGCGCGACTTGTGCAAAGAACACCCTCATCTGAAAACGACTTTTATCCCTGTTGATGCTAAAAATATCAGTACCAAAAAGCTGGGAATCACGCTCGGCGTAAAAGCGTCGAAACACGACATTCTGCTGTTTACCGATGCTGATTGTATGCCCGAAGATAAAACCTGGATTGCCCGAATGATGCGCAACTTCACCCGTGAAACCGATTTTGTGTTGGGCTATGGTGCGTATTTCGAGAAAAAAGGCTTTTTGAACCGACTGATTACTTACGATACTTTGTTTATCGGCCTGCAATACATGGGTATGGCCTTGTCGGGAAAACCTTACATGGGAGTGGGGCGGAATATGGCTTACCGCAAAGAGACTTTCTACAAACAAAAAGGCTTTGCTTCGTTTCTCGGGCTTGCTTCGGGCGACGATGATCTGATGGTAAATGCCGCCAGCACACCCTGGAATACCCGTGTGGAAGTGGCATCGGACAGTATTACCTGGTCCGAACCGAATGAAACTTTTAAAGGGTGGTTGTATCAAAAGCAACGCCATTTATCGGTGGCTAGTTTTTATAAGTCATCCAGCAAGTTTCGTTTGTTTTTTGAGCCGTTCACCAGAGCCATTTTTTACATCGCCTTTTTGCTGTCAATGATTTTTGGTGGAATGATTGTTCGCATTGCTGCCGGAGTATTGTTGCTGGCTCGTTTCTTATTTCAGGTAATCATCATCAATTCATCATCGAAACACTTTAGCGGACGCAAATATATTCTGTCGCTGCCGGTGCTGGATATTTACCTGCCGCTGGTTAGCTTATACATTTATATGTTTGGGAAAAAGGGTAGGAATATCCGCTGGAAATAAGCATTCGTTGAAATACAAAATGCCTGTCAGATCATTGCTTCTGACAGGCATTTTTGTTAGAATAATGTGAGTTGATATTAGCAACTTGTTTAGAATAAACCCAATTTTTGTTGGAATCCTGTAAGGATTCAATATGATTATCCACGGGTTACACCCGCGGTTATTTACATTAAAGTCCTTCGGACTTTTAATACGAATTATCTGTTGTTTTTTTATTTATATCCAACTTACGTTAGAATAGAAAAGCCGCATTGAACTGAATCAAAGCGGCTTTTTTTGTATCTATATTTTATGTTTCCAGCTTAGTGCGCAGACTCAAACTGCTGCAGGAAGCGGACATCGTTTTCGGAGAACATACGAAGGTCTTTTACCTGATACTTTAGGTTGGTAATGCGCTCTACGCCCATACCAAATGCATATCCTGAATATACTTTTGAGTCGATACCACAGTTTTCCAATACGTTTGGATCGACCATGCCGCAACCCAGAATTTCTACCCAGCCAGTGTGTTTGCAGAACGGACATCCTTTGCCACCACAGATGTTGCAGGAAATGTCCATTTCGGCACTTGGTTCAGTAAATGGGAAGTAAGAAGGACGCAAACGAATGTCGGTATGCTCGCCAAACATTTCTTTTGCGAAATACAACAATGCTTGTTTCAGGTCGGCAAACGATACGTTTTTGTCGATATACAAACCTTCTACCTGATGGAAGAAACAGTGAGCACGGTACGAAATAGCTTCGTTGCGGAACACGCGACCGGGGAACAACATGCGAATCGGTGGTTTTTGTTCCGCCATGATGCGTGATTGAACCGACGAAGTGTGCGTACGCAGCAATACATCCGGATTTTGCTCAATAAAGAAAGTGTCCTGCATGTCGCGGGCAGGGTGCTCAGGCGGAAAGTTCAGCGCACCAAACACGTGCCAGTCGTCTTCAATTTCGGGTCCTTCGGCAATGGTGAAACCAATGCGTGCAAAGATGTCGATAATCTCGCTTTTCACCAGCGACAGTGGATGACGGGTACCCAGTTTCAGCGGATCGGCCGAGCGGGTAAGATCGGTTTTATCGCCAGCCACGGTAGCATTGCTGAATGCTTCTTTCAGGTCGTTGATTTTATCCTGTGTTGTATTTTTCAGTTCGTTCAACAGTTGGCCTACTTCGCGTTTTTCTTCGTTGGCCACGTTGCGGAAGTCGTTGAACAGTTCCGAAACAAGTCCTTTTTTACTCAGGTATTTAATGCGAAGTGCTTCCAGTTCTTCGATATTCGAAGCGGCCAGTTGGTTTACTTCTTCCAACAGTTGATTAATGCGGTTCTTCATTTTATTCGTAATGCTGTCTTAGTCAGTAGTGTAAGAATGAATGCAATTCAACCTGCGTTTGGCGGTTCATTTGCAGGCAATTGTCTTTATTTATCGGATTGCAAAAGTAATCAAAAATCCCCAAAAACCGGATGGGTTTAAAAAAAAAGACCTGCAATTCCTGAATTGTCTTTTTTTTAGCTTATATTTGCCTTGCTTTATAAAAAAAGGTCTATCTGTATGCTATTCAATGGCCTTTCTGAATAGCTCTTAGCATATTTATTCAACTATGGACGTAAAGAATTTACTTCAGTTCCTGAGCGAACTGAAAAACAATAATAACCGCGAATGGTTTGCGGAAAATAAGGCTTGGTACGATAGCCTGAAAAAAGATTTTGAGAAACAAAGTACACAACTGATCGGTCTTTTGTCTGAATTTGATGAGGAACTCAAACATGTAGAGGCAAAGGACTGTGTATTCCGGATTTATCGCGACACGCGTTTCTCGCACGATAAAACACCTTACAAAACTCATTTTGGCGTATTTGTGGCTTCGGCTGGCGGACGTAAAAGTCAGCGCGGCGGCTATTATCTGCATCTCGACCCGGATGGATGCTTTGTAGGAGCCGGCGTTTGGTGTCCCGATGCCAATTTGCTCAAGGCATTGCGCCAAAGTGTGTACGACAATATTGATGAGCTGAACGAGATTCGTCAAAGTGCGGAGTTTTCGAAATACTACAACAGTTTTTTCGAAGAAGACAAGCTGAAAACTGTGCCCCGTGGATTCCCGAAAGATTTTCCGGATGCTGAACTGCTCAAGTTGAAACATTACCTGGTAGAATATAAACTGGGAAATGAGGTGCTGGAGTCGCCGGACTTTTTGGAGAAGGTGGCCGGTATTTTCAAGGCAGCTTATCCGCTCAATCGTTTCCTCAACTACACGGTAGACGAAGTGATTTAAAACAAGAACGTTGAATTAAATTTTTAGATAGAAATGATTTTAGATTCGTTGAAAAATGCTGAACTGTATGCAACAGTTCACCCACGCTTCAAACAAGCGTTTGATTTTTTGTGTAACACCGACCTGGCTGCGCTTCCTACAGGAAAAGTAGAACTGGATGGTAAAGATTTGTTTGTAAATGTGGTGGATGCCGAAGGAAGAACCGAAGTAACTGCTAAGATGGAAACACACATCAACTATATCGATATTCAGGTGCCGGTAGGTGGTGTGGAACGCATGGGGTGGATAGCCGGCAACAAACTTTCGGAAGCAACTATTCCTTACAGCGAAGAAAAAGACGTGGCTTTCTTTGCCGATAAAGCGACTAACTTTATCGATGTTCAGCCTTATGATTTTGCTGTATTCTTTCCGCAGGATGGTCACCAACCTCAGATTTTCGAAGGCGTACAACGCAAACTGATCGTAAAGGTACGGGTATAACGGAGCATTCCGTTGTACCATTTCTTTTCTGACCTTAACCCGAAAAGTTGATCGATTGTGTGCGTTCACCTTACTAACGATTTACTTTTCTCAGTACGAAAAACGGTTGAACGGGCTGGCCACAAAACAGCCTGCAACCATTAAAATCTGAACAGATGGAAGAACTAGCTTTGATTAAATCCGACCCTTTACTCGCTCCCTACGCCGGGGCTATTAATGGACGATACAACTATTTTCTGAGTGTAGAGAAAAAGCTCACCGGAGGCGAAGGGCAAACCCTTTCGAATTTTGCTACCGGTTATCTTTATTTCGGACTACACCGCCTTACCGATGGTTGGGTGTTTCGGGAATGGGCGCCGAATGCCACCGCCATTTTTCTGATTGGCGACTTTAATAACTGGCAGCGTCACCCCGATTATCAGTTGAAGAAAATGCAAAACGGCATCTGGGAAATCCGCTTGCCCGAATTTGCTATTGCTCACTCACAACTCTACAAACTCCTGATCGAGTGGGAAGGAGGCAGCGGCGAACGTGTGCCTGCCTGGGCTCGCCGTGTAGTGCAGGACGATGCGACCAAGATTTTTAGCGCTCAGGTGTGGAGTCCGTTTCATACCTATAAATTCAAACATAAAACATTTGTTCCCAAAACCGATCCGCTGCTGATTTACGAATGCCACATTGGTATGTCAAGTCAGGAGGAGAAGGTGGCTACTTACGACGAATTTCGTGTGAATGTGCTACCGCGTGTGGCCAAAGCCGGATACAATTGCATCCAGATTATGGCCATTCAGGAGCATCCTTACTACGGCTCGTTTGGCTATCATGTGTCCAGCTTTTTTGCGGCTTCGTCCCGTTTCGGAACGCCCGAAGAGCTGAAGCAACTCATCGACGAAGCGCATGGCCTGGGCATTTCCGTGATTATGGACATTGTTCATTCCCACGCGGTGCGCAACGAAGTAGAAGGACTCGGACGATTTGACGGAACGCCTTATCAGTATTTTCACGGAGGTAACCGCCGCGAACATCCGGCATGGGACTCGCTTTGTTTCGATTATGCCAAACCGGCTGTGCTCCACTTCCTGTTGTCCAACTGCAAATACTGGCTCGAAGAGTACAACTTCGATGGCTTCCGCTTTGATGGCGTAACGTCGATGCTGTATCGTAGCCATGGTTTGGGCGAGGATTTTAGCGGATACGATTCGTACTACAACCTCAATCAGGATGGCGATGCCATTTGCTACCTCACATTGGCCAACAAGCTGATACACGAAGTGAAGCCTCATGCTATCACCATTGCCGAAGAGGTGAGTGGTATGCCGGGGTTGGCTGCGAAAGTGGACGATGGTGGTATCGGGTTCGATTACCGCATGGCCATGGGGATTCCTGATTTCTGGATCAAATACATCAAAGAAGTACGCGACGAAGACTGGAAAGCCGGTCATATCTTCTGGGAGCTGACCAACCGACGAGCCGACGAAAAAACCATCAGCTACGCAGAAAGTCACGACCAGGCACTGGTGGGCGACAAAACCATTATTTTCCGACTCATCGATGCCGAAATGTATTGGCACATGCAGCGCGGCGACAATACCTTTACTGTCGATCGCGGTATTGCGTTGCACAAAATGATTCGCCTGATCACCGCTACCACCATCAACGGTGGCTACCTCAACTTTATGGGCAACGAATTCGGACATCCCGAATGGATCGATTTCCCACGCGAGGGCAACGGATGGTCGCACAAATACGCCCGCCGTCAGTGGGATTTGGTGGACAATGATAAATACCTTTACCATGCGCTGGGTGCGTTTGACAAAGCCATGATCGATCTGATCAACACCGTACCCGGCTTCAACGAGCAGCCAGTTGTTCCGCTTTGGGACAAAGAAGGCGACCAGGTATTGGCTTATCAGCGCGGCAAACTGGTATTTGTGTTCAACTTTAATGGTACCGAATCATTCACCGACTACGGAATTCTGGCCGACAAAGGATCGTACAGCATAGTACTGAATACCGACGACTTCGAATTCGGAGGCTTCAGCCTGGTGGACAATTCCATCGAACATTTCACCATGTCCGATCCGCTCGAAGCCCGCGACAAAGGCTGGTTGCAGCTCTACATCCCCGCCCGTTCGGCATTCGTATTGAAAAAGAAATAATACCTCAAGCATAGGCTTACTTACGAAAGGCAATTCCCGATAAAGGAGTTGCCTTTTTTGCTGATGGGCTGATACTGTGGAGGTAGGCCGGAAAGATAGAGCGGATATTTTCTAAAAAATAGTCTTCGGAAATGGTGGATATATCAAATATTTATATAACTTTGTTGCCGTTAAAATTAAGACTGTGAGACGTGTCGGAAATTGATATCGAGTGCTCGCGAATAGGATAGCCCGGAATACTCAGGAGTGCTGGAATAGCACTCCGAAGTGCCGGAATAGCACTCAGGAGTGTTGGATTAGCACTCAAGATAATTTATCTTCCCGTACCGGAGAGCGGGGGAAGATTTTTTTTTGAAATAGATAACCATATAATAAGTACATGAATATGAAGATAACAAAACGTGAAGTGAGATTTTTTTTCTTAGGTATGCTGGCCATGTTTCTAGTGGAAGCGGCTTTGGATTGGAAGGGTACTGTAGCTTCGTTCAAGAGAGGCTATAATGAGGCAGGTGCAGTTGAGAATACTGCGAAGTGAAAGTTATCCTTTTCATCCAGTTCTGCACAATTGCAGTTGCTGCTTAGCGCAAGTTCAGGCTTTGCCGTAACTTGTGCTGGAAATAGGAAGCAGTTGGTAGCTGCGCTGTAAATAATCAGTTGCAAGCTGTGTTGGTTTTGAGTCCGGGCCACGCTAAAACAGAACTATCTGCTATTGTAAAAGCAATAGGCTTGGAGGGAAAGGAGTTTTTAATCTTACATTGATAAATAGATAATATGAAGAGAACTATAATTGTTGAATTTTTCTATAGCAACTGGAAATTACTGTCTTTTGTAGTTATTGTTGTTTTTATATTCGCTAAAGGATGTATAGAGGAAAATTACATTGATGAACATGGAGTGTTGGTTAATGTTGTAACGGTTGGCTATGAAAACCATATTAAGGGGAAATCAACGTTTTATGAGGCATTTGGTTATTATAGGGTAAATAATATTGATTATAAATGTTATAATGAGAACAACATACCTGTTGGTTCAATATTTAGGGTAAAGTACAATCCTAAAAATCCAAGTCATTGGAGAAATGCGGAAGAATAAAATGCTAGATTTATCCTTGATGTTTTTTTTGACCAAGAAATTGAGTTTAGTATTTCCTCTGTTGAGTGGGGTGTCAGGCTTCTCACGACAATACAAACAAAAACCACCGTAACTTTTAAATCGTTACAGTGGTTTTTATGTTATTGCGAAATCTCGATTTTATCAGGGTCATTTCGGGTGTCCCATATCGTTATTATCTCAAGATGTGAATCGTGTATTCTATAAAAGATAATATAGTTGCCTTCTACAATGGCTCTGATCGTATCCATGTCAGTCCTGAAACCGATGGCTGGATATTTTGCGATTAGCCTAATTGTTTTATTGATTGACTTATTCAGTTTTATGCTATAGTTTTTTGATCCATTCCGAAGGATAAAATACTCTAAAATCTGAAAAAGATCATTTCTTGCTTTGTTGGACCAAACTATTTCTCTTTTAGCCATAAATTAATCTCATTCATCAATTCGTCATTCCGGATGCCATTTCCTTCCTGCAGATCTTTTAGACCTTCATTTATTTCATTTCGTTGCTCAGCGGTTGTTTGGTAGAGCACAGAGTCCGACTTTAAATCAATAATGGTTTTAAGAGCCGAAAGAAATGATTTGTCCGTTATTCCACTTATTTGATGAATAAGTATTTCCTGTAATTCGATAGTACTCATATTCAAAATGTTTGCGCAAAATTACGAATAGTTATTGTAATAACGCTACTGCGCACTGTTTGTTTTATCTATCTCCTGACGCAGTTTGTTGGTCAATTATTCTTTCACTTCAAAAAAGCTGAAGTTGACATTGCCGTAGGCTCGGTGGTCCACAAAGTTGGGGTGCTCGTCGAACTTTTGTTTGGACGAATGTTCGAGTACAAACAGTCCATCGGCTTTCAGCAGGTTGTTTTTGAAAATCAGATCGGGGATGAGCATTAGCTTGTCCAAATCGTAGGGCGGATCGGCAAAAATCATATCAAACTGCATATGGCAACTGCTGATGTATTTAAATACGTCGGTGCGCAGCAGGGTAAGATTGTCGATTTTCAGTTCGGCGCATACCTTGCGGATAAAGCTGCACTGGCGGTCGTGTTGCTCAATAGAGATCACGCTGTTGCACTCGCGCGATACAAACTCCACGCTGATGCTGCCGGTGCCGGCAAACAAATCGAGCACGTCAATGCCTTCGAAATCGATACGGTTGTTCAGTAGATTGAACAAACCTTCTTTGGCAAAATCGGTGGTAGGCCGTGCCGTGATATTGGTAGGTGCCGATATCCGGCGACCTTTGTATTTTCCGCTAATTATTCTCATGTCCAGTGTTGGGGTCTGTCGTTACCGTGAAGTAACGAGCAGATAGTTGTTTAAAATTTGCTCAATCTCGGGTCGGCTGTCGCCGTTGTACAAATAGGTGTGCGTGTCGGCGTTGTTGATTTCTAGCTGGTCGGCTACGTTCATGCAGTGGTACACAAAATCCTCAGGCGTAGTAAAAGGGAAACTGTTGAGCAAAAACAATTTTCCGTTTTTCAGTACAATCATGTCCATCATTTTGGAGCGCACCCAAAGATGAATTTCAGTGCTTGTGTTGTGGTGCACATGGTCGCTCAGTAGCGAACTCATCTGGTGCTCAATGCTTACTCCCGGAAACGTAGCCATCAGTGCCTGAAGTAAATTGGACGGAATGGTAAATATATTTACCGTGTCCCATGCCGGAATGGCGTTGAAGGCCACCCGTTCGTTTTTCGGTATTTTATGCTGGAAACTCAGGTAATGCACGGTTTCCTGCTGATCGAAAAGCGCCGTGGGAACAAACACAAACACATCCGACTCGTAAATGAGTCGTATTTTATGGTTGCTGGCGGGCATTTCGGTTTTCAATAATGCGGCAATTTCATCGGTAGGTAAGTTCAGAATGGGGGCTGTAACCAGTTTGGATGATAGCAGACGTCCCGATTCATCGCGTCCGGACAAAAAGAAACCATCCGAATGAATTCGAATGGATAATGTATATGAAATTCCGTGAATGCTCTCCATGATTTTTATAGTTCGTACAAATTTAGTAAGAATATCCAAAAGCTCAGCAAAGGGCACTTGTTTTGGCTTGTTTTTTATAAACTATCCGGCTGTTGCGGTTTTTTTTCTGTTTTTTTCAGAATGGCAGAATAAGTACTTTAAAATATGTGTCGTATCTTTGTGTAACTAATCGTTGTTAAAATAAACCTAAGCATTCAGCTGTTTATCCCCTCAAAAAGTTATGACAACAACTCCTCAAAATCAATTCGTAAGCCAGTATGGAAATCTGGCTCGCAAATATCCTCAGATTCTTACTTTTAGTGAGCGTAAACAATTGCGTAATATCCTCACCCGTCATTACGCACAGTTTCTGCCCGATGGCGATATGCCCGGGCGGTCGCTACTGGATAAGATCCAAATCGTCGAGGTGATTCTGGGCGAACTAAGTTTGGGAAAATCGGCAGTGTTGAGCATGTTGCTCCACGAGCTGGTAGAGAAAAAGCTGATCACCGTTCCTGAAATCGAAAAAACCTTCAATACGCAGGTGGCGGGCATTATTCAGGGCATGTTGCGCGTGCGCGAGTTGTATGCCCGTAACGTGGCGCTCGAAACGGAGAATTTCCGCAAGCTCTTCCTTACTTTTGCCGAGGATGTGCGCGTGATCCTGATCATTATTGCCGAGCATTTGCAAATCATGCGTTCGCTGGGCGATTATCCTGACGAAAAACGCATTGGTGTGGCGCGCGAAGCTTCTTTTTTGTATGCACCGCTGGCTCACCGTATGGGTTTGTATGCCATCAAAACGGAGTTGGAAGACTTGTCGCTAAAATATACGAACCGCGAAATTTATCAGGAAATAGCTGAAAAACTGAACGAAACCAAGCGCTCGCGCGATCAGTTTATCAATGATTTTATTACTCCTCTGAAAGAAAAACTCTCCGAACTGGGGCATGAGTTTACCATCAAAGGACGTACAAAATCCATTCATTCGATCTACAATAAGATAAAGAAACAAAATACCACTTTCGAAAATATCTACGATTTGTTTGCCATTCGTATTATTTTCGATGTGCCCGAAGACAAAGAAAAAGCCGCTTGCTGGCAGGCTTATTCTATAGTCGCGGATATGTATCAGCCCAACCCCAAGCGTTTGCGCGACTGGCTTTCGGTGCCCAAATCCAACGGATACGAGAGTTTGCACACCACCGTATTGAGCTCTGTGGGCAAATGGGTGGAAATTCAGATTCGTACCGTACGAATGGATGAAATTGCCGAAAAGGGTTTGGCGGCTCACTGGAAATACAAAGGCATCAAAAGCGAATCGGGTATGGACGAGTGGCTGAAAAACATCCGCGAAATCCTGGAAAATCCCGAGCTGAATGCGGTTGATTTTATGGATGAGTTCAAGCTCAATCTGTACGACAAAGAGGTGTTCGTCTTTACACCAAAAGGCGAACTTCATAAACTACCTAAGGGCGCAACGGTACTCGATTTTGCATTTTCGATTCACTCCGGTTTGGGTAGCAAATGCGTGGGAGCGCGTGTCAATGGCAAAAATATGCCTATCAAGTACGTATTGGTCAATGGCGATCAGGTAGAAATCCTGACCTCGCCTACTCAAAAGCCAAATGCTTCGTGGCTGAATGTGGCTACTACTTCGCGGGCTAAAAATAAAATCCGTCAGGCATTGAAGGAATTTGAGTTTAAAGATGCTGAGATTGGCCGCGAAACCTTGATTCGCCGTTTCAAAAACTGGAAAATTGAGTATGATGATGGCAAGATTTCCAAACTGGCCAAGAAGAAAGGCTATAAAACCGTTAGCGACTTTTACCAGGAAATTGCGCAGGAAAAACTGGACGTGCATGTGGTGAAAGAGGCGTATATCGATTTGGATAAACCCATCATCGAGCAGCCCGAGAACCGCAAGGCCGAATCGTTCTCCAAAGAGCCCGAAATGGCGCAGGGGAATTCGAAGGAAGATGTGCTGGTGATTGATAAAAACCTCAAGAATGTCGATTTTAGGCTGGCAAAATGTTGTAATCCGATTTATGGCGATGATGTGTTTGGGTTTGTGGCTGTTGGAGGTGGAATTAAAATACACAAATCGGACTGTCCGAATGCTCCTCAGATGATTGCCCGCTTTGGCTATCGCATTGTGAATGCGCGCTGGGCTGGTAAATCGGAAGGATCTCAGTACCCGATCACCTTGCGTATTGTCGGTCACGACGATATCGGGATTGTAACCAATATCACTTCGTTGATATCCAAAGAGAAAAATATATCTTTGCGCTCTATTTCGATCGACTCGAATGCCGGATTGTTTCAGGGGAATCTTACCATTATGGTCAACGATACCAACGAGCTGGAAGGTGTTCTGAAAAAAATAAGGCTGGTGAAGGGCGTGAAAAACGTTCAAAGATCGTAATCAGCTAAATGATAAATTAAAAATCAAACTAAAAAATATATGTTTTCCGGAATTATTGAAGAAGCTGCTCCTGTAGTGGCAGTGGTAAAAGATCAGGACAACCTGCACATTACCATGTCCTGTACCTTTACCAACGAACTGAAAATTGATCAGAGTGTGGCGCACAATGGTGTTTGCCTTACTGTGGTGTCCAAAACCGAAGATACTTATACCGTAACGGCCATCAAAGAAACGTTGGAGCGTACGAATTTGGGATTGCTGGTGCCGGGTAGTAAAGTGAACCTGGAGCGCAGCATGATGATGAATGGTCGCCTGGATGGTCATATCGTGCAGGGGCATGTCGATCAGACCGCAGTGTGCAAAGACGTGACCGAAGCCAATGGCAGCTGGTATTTCACTTTTGAGTATGCTTTTGATAAAGAAATGGCCAAACGCGGTTACATGACTGTTGATAAAGGTTCAGTGACTGTAAATGGTGTGAGTTTAACGGTTTGTTATCCTACCGATACTACTTTCCAGGTTGCGATCATTCCTTATACCTACGAACATACTAACTTTCATCAGATTAAGCCGGGCACTGTCGTGAATCTTGAGTTTGACATCATTGGTAAGTACGTTAGTCGCATGATGTCCTTTTAATAATAATCGCAGTTTTTTGCAAACTTCGTCAAACTTAATTCGACAACTCGTTGTTAGTAGTTCAGTTTGATGAATAGCTCTGAATATGGAAGGACTGCGTAAGCAAATAAAAGAATCTTTTTTTAATCCCATTTTACATCTTCTTCCGCTACTGGTTTTTCTGGTGGTGGAAGAATTTTTTGGAATGAATCTGGCCTGGATGATCTCTTTTCCGGTGGCCCTGATTCTTCTTGTGTACGTTTATTTTTCCTATAATCGTATATTTACCTGGCATCTTTTTTATACAGCACTTTTTCTGGTGGTAAGCCTGCTGGCTTGCGCGGGGCTGTATGTCTCAATTCCCGAACCCTTTAACCACATGACATTTGAGGGGATTCTTTTTGGATCTTTTTCTGTTCTGTTGTTTTTTAGGAGAAGTTTGCAGAAGCAAGTATCAAAGGTTATCTCGAGACTTATACCGATGTCGAATAATTTCAATGAACTGAACCGGATTCTGTGGAGGGTTTTTGCGTTGCTGGGGGGCTATATTTCCGGGAATATTGTGCTCGATGGACTAGGACTGGCCGATTCTGTTTATCATGATTTCTTTCAAAAAGCGTATGTGACCTTATTGTTGGCACTTGTGCTGTATGAAATTGTGCGTGTTCAGATCGTAAGAGCCAAGTTACTGAAAGAAGAGTGGTGGCCTATTGTGAATGAACAAGGCAAGATTATCGGTAGTGTTCAGCATCGTACCAGTCTGAATGACAGTAATAAGTATACTCACCCGATTGTACGTGTGCTGATTATCGATAGAGGGATGATTTTGCTTCAAAAACGTGCGCAGGATAGTCTTATTTATCCGGGTCTTTGGGATACGGCCATTACCAACCACGTTCAAATGGGTGAGTCGATTGAGCAATGTGTCGATCGTACGGCTTCTCAGCGTTATAAGCTGCAAAATTTCAGGTATATGTACTTGTCCAATTATACGCTCGAGGTGGAAAAGGAGATACATTATGCATTTACCTTTGTGAGCTGTCAGGAAATGGCATACTGCATAGATACCGATCATACTGAGCAGCTTAAATGGTGGACCCAACATCAAATTGAAGAAAACCTGGAAAGTGGTATATTCTCAGATAATTTTAAGATCGAATATGATTTGTTGTTGCGTAGTGGTTTGATTGAAACCGGAAAGTGTAACTGCAACTGCAAACTGAAACAAGCCATTTCGGATCAGGCTAATCAGGTGGTAAAAGGCAATTGTGTTGAATAAATCCAGTAATAGAAATAAAAATAACAAAGGCGATTCTTCGGTGTGTGAAGAATCGCCTTTGTCGTATTTCAGAGCCTGGTTATACTTCCTCCATGGCTTTGCGGAAGGTTTTCTGGGCCTGCGAATAATCCACTTTTCCGCAAGGACCCGATATACATCCGCCCTCGCAGGCCATAACTTCGATAAAGTTACCCGGAGCTTTGCCTTTGGAGTATGCTCTAAGCAATGCAATATTCTTTTTATTCAGGTTGGCTACTGATACGGGTTTGAATTCCAGATCGGGATAAACATTCTGAATGGCTGAAATAACACCACCAGCTCTTGCGAAACCGCGACCCGGCATAGGCGCCACTTCTTTGTCGAATGCCGGTTTTTCCATCTCAATTTCCAGGCCGGTAAACAATGTATCTATTTCTTCGAATGTAAGAATATAATCGATCATATCATTGTCCTGTACTTCTTTGCGTTTGCCTACACATGGGCCGATGAATACTACTTTGGCATCCGGATATTTTTCTTTGGCCATTTCGATGGTGTAATACATCGGCGATTTGGTGTGCGAAACGTAGGGAGTCATTTCCTTCATATGTTTGTTCACCAGCTCTATGTACGATGGGCAGCAGGATGTAGTCATGAACGGTTGGCCTTCTTCCATTTTTTCGATCAACTCGGCACCTTCGCGTCGGGTGGTTTCCATAGCACCGAAGGCCACTTCTATGGCTTCAACGAATCCAATTTTCTCCACAGCCGCTGCAATTTCTCCAATCGTATTGTTGAATTGCGACATGATGGACGGTGCCATAATAGCAACCAGCTTTTCGCCGCGCGCTATAGCAGGTAGTATGTCAAAGATTTGAGAAACTTCATATATCGATCCAAACGGGCAGGCATTGATACATTTTCCGCAATAAATACACTTTGAATCGTCGATTCGTTCGATGCCGTTTTCATCTTTCTGTATGGCTTTCACCGGGCAAACTTCTTCGCAGGGAACCGGAATATAAACGATAGAATGGTAGTGACAAGCTTCTTTGCAAATGCCGCAGTTGATACATTTGGAAGGATTGATGTAAGCTTGCCCATGTTCAGTAAAGGTGATGGCATCTTTGGGGCAGTTCATGTGGCACGAACGGGCTACACAGCCTTTACATAGGTTGGTGACAACATAATTTGTTTTTACGCAAGAAGTGCAAGCTTCATCTACTACTGTGAGAATTGTGTTTTTTACTTCTTTTCTGCTTAAGGCATTTGCAGCATATACCGAGAGCGGGGTCAGCTCATCTTCTTCTTCACCAATGTCGTAACCTAAAATAGGGAGCATCTTATATTTCAGAACTGCTCTTTCTTTGTGGATGCAACAACGTAGGCGCGATTGAGCATTTTTTGGTAACATTTGTAGAGGTATTCTGTCAATTTGCTCTATCAGTGTTCCTTCTTTGAAAAGCTTAATCATTTTTGACATCAGATCCCGTCTGATAATCATCGTGTTATTTAAAAATGCCATCTGATTTAAATTTAGATTTATATCGAGTACAAAGATAGGAATTTTAAACTACACCTAAAAGTTTAGTTTTAACGAGGATTGACGTTTTGAAAGTTCAAATGTTAGATTGTAAATGGAAGTGGAGGATTTTTTACAGAAAGAAATGAAATTGACTACAAAAACTGTTTCTTTTTAATTCCCTGAAATACAAATTCAACGATGCTGTTTTTGTTGCGCTCGAATTCGCTGCTGATGTTTTGGCGGATATAGGGAACTTCCAGGCCTTTGATGGCATAAAAAATAATGATGGACGAAAGATTCGGGTCCATGCGCTTGAAACTGCCCTTTTCGATGCCTTCGGCTATGATGGATTTGAGAAGTTCTATTTCTACTACGTCAATTTTGCGGCGTTTGCGTTCCACTTCGTATATGTCGTGAAAGAAGTCGGCGCGCAGCGATCCGTTGCGGTTTACCACATCTTTTACTGCATCCAGGTGGGTGATGATGTGGTTGGTGAGTTTGACATCCGGCTCAGTTTTTTGTGCCGAAACAACATTCAAGCGCTCAATGATGGTGTCTAATTCTTTGTCAATGACGGCTCTGTATATTTCTTCTTTGTTGTTGAAATACGTATACAAAGTTCGTCGGCCTTTTTTAGAGGCTTCGGCAATGTCGTTCATTGTTACTTCTTTCTTGCCTTTTTCGGCGAAGAGCTGACGTGCAACTTCGATGAGCATTTTCTTTGTATTTGACATTTTTGCAGACATTTCTAACGATTGCTTTGATTGTTATGGACAAAGATAATGAATAGTTTAGAAATTTACAATTGATTTTTTATTCGAAAAATCCTGTTCCCAAAAATACTTGTAATATTGAGCGGTAGTAAAAATCAGCAGGCTGTGTGGGAGAGTAGATTGGCTTGCAATGGCATGTGGGCTTGATGGAAGGGTATAAAAACAAGAAAGGTTGTCTCACGACAACCCAATCTTTTAGTTAACCTTAAATCTAATACCATGAAAAACACAGTGCAAAGATAAAGGCTATTTTTATGTTGTACAACATATTTCCTGATTATTTTCCTTGAATTAAGATATATTAACCATTTGGCTGTTCTGGAATTTGTTGTTGTGACTATTAAATAATTGATAATTTGCTATTTAATGCGTATCCAGGTTTGCGAGCGACCGATCCATCCTTTTTTGTCCAACGATCCTTTTACGTTGAGTTTGTCGGGGTTAGACTCATCCAGCGTGATGTTGCAGTAGTAAGTTTTGCCGTTTTTAGGATCGAGAATGGTACCGCCAGTCAGTTTTTTGTCTTGAGCGTTCATGCCGTTGATGATGACAAGCCCCACGATTGGTTGATTTTTGTTGACGCCCTCGCATTCTGTGCATTTTTTGTTGGGGTCCGAAAATAGTTTTTCGATGCGTCCGTAAAACTTGCCGTTGGTGGATTTGTAGATACTCACAATTGATTTGGCGGTGGTGCCGTCGTCGTCGATCGTTTTCCATTTGCCAACTATTTTATCTGCCTGAGCAAAGGTGGAGATTGAGAATGCAATAAATAGAGTGAATAAGGTGATGATGCGTTTCATAAGCAATATCTCTTTAATGGTTTGACTTTCATTTGATATCCTGACAAAGGTATGAAAAATGCCCAAACAGAGCAATTGTAGGTGGGGCGTAATTTGTTTGACCATCATTTCGTAAGTAGATTGAAAATGAAATAGCTTGAATTTTCGTATCTTTGCGACAAATTTTTAAGGTATGAGAACCAGTTTTATTACAGATAAAAACGAAATAGAAGCAGTAATCCATAAATGTGATGTTTGTTTTGTAGGTATGATTGAAAAAGATGGATCGCCCTATGTAATTCCAATGAACTTTGGGTATGTAGACGGTGATATCATCTTGCATTCGGGTCCGCATGGGAAGCATCTTGAATTGGTGGAAAATGATAGCCGGGTGTGTGTGACGTTTAGTTCCGGACATCGGTTGGTGTATCAGCATCCTGATGTGGCTTGTAGTTACAGTATGACTTCCAAAAGTGTGCTTTGCAAAGGAAATGTGAGCTTTGTGGAGGACATTGAAGAAAAGGAGCAACTGATGAATGTGCTGATGCATAATTACACCAAGCGGGAGTTTAAATATTCTCAGCCAGCCCTCCGCAATGTGAAGGTATGGAAAGTGAAAGTTACCGAAATGACTTGTAAATCGTTCGGTCAGAATTTCAAAAACTTTTCGGATCTATAAATATCCAAACATAAGGGAAATAGTTACTCTGGTATAATGTGCTGAAATATTGACAGATTATACAGTTTGTTTCTATGTGTTTAAATTGGCATAACAATTGAATAACAAAAGGCCCTATTCGAATGAATAGCTATATGTGTTTGAATTTCAGTAGATGAATGATTGTGTGCTGGAGTAGATGGGCAGTGTGTATTGATATGAATGCCAATATGGCAGAATAAATAAGACAAAATGATGAAAGATTCGTTTGATAATTTTTTGACTGAAGATATGTTAGGTTCGTCTGACATGTTTCCAATAATCTCGTTAGATGAGCGTACTTCAGAGCTGAATATCATTTCAGGAGATGTACTTCCCATATTGCCATTGCGAAATATGGTACTTTACCCCGGAGTGTTGCTGCCGGTGGCAGTGGCCCGTCCAAAATCGTTGAAGTTGATTCGTGCAGCGCATGAGAATGATTTGCTGATTGGGGTGTGTACGCAGCTGGATAAGAAAACCGACGATCCAACCCTCGATCAATTGTTTCCAATGGGGACAGTGGCTTCGGTGGTGCGCATTCTGGAAATGCCCGACAACTCGACTACGGTGATTCTGGAAGGAAAAAAGAGATTTCAGCTGGGCGATTTGGAGACCTCGAAGCCTTATATGAAAGCGCATGTTCAGTTGGTAGATGATA
>JBJOOU010000260.1:0-20113 GCA_046051105.1 Bacteroidota bacterium | reverse complement strand
ATATCTGCTCCGAATAGAATCGTCCTCCAGAGAGTTGTATGCAAAAATACATCCCGACAATGATTTGCATCAGTTTGATGCACGAATGCAGGCGCTGGCTGATTTGAAGAAAATCGGGTTTCAGGTAGGCACAGGTGTTATGGTGGGACTGCCTTTTCAAACCATAGAGCACCTGGCTGACGACCTGCTGTTCATGAAGCAATTTGACATTGATATGTGTGGCATGGGACCGTATATCGAGCACAAAGATACTCCCCTGTACGAGCACCGCCACCTGCTGATGCCACAGAAAGAGCGATTTCAGCTGACCTTACGGATGATAGCTGTGCTAAGAATACTGATGCCCGACATAAACATTGCGGCTACAACGGCATTACAAACCATCGATAAAATTGGAAGAGAGAAGGCGATTCAATTAGGTGCAAACATTCTGATGCCTAATATCACTCCAGGCAAATATAGGGACAGTTATTCGCTCTACGAGAACAAACCCTGCACCGACGAGAATGCCGACGATTGTAAAAGTTGCATTGACGTGCGTGTGCATTTGGTGAATCACGAGGTGGGCTATGCCGAGTGGGGCGATTCTCACAGATTTGCGAAGCGAAAAAAATAGGAAGTCCGGAGTTTGAATGGAAACTCCGGACTTTTGTTTTGAGCTTTATGGGAATACAGTTCCTATTCATCCGCCTTGGGGCAAAACCGATACCCGATCCCCGATTCGGTGAGTATGAATTTCGGATTATTCGGGTTGGGTTCTATCTTTTTGCGCAACTGACCGACAAACACCCGCAGGTATTGCGACTGCTGTGTATAACCCGGCCCCCATACCTGCCGCAGGATGTACTGATGAGTCAGTACTTTGCCGTCGTTTTTGGCCAGGAGGGTGAGTAAAGCATATTCGGTAGCCGTCAGTTTCAGCGGTTCGTTGTTCAGAAATACCGAATGCGCGGTCAGATCAATCATCAGATTATCAAATTCGAGCTTTTGTACGGGCGCCTGCAAATGTTGCGTTTGTCGCAAAGCCGTGCGGATGCGTGCCAGCAGCTCGCCGGTACGAAAAGGCTTGGTCAGATAGTCATTAGCTCCATGATCCAGCGCACGGATAATATCCTCCTCGGTATTGCGCACCGACAGAATGATGATGGCACCCAGGTACCACTCGCGAAGTTTGCTCAGCACCGCCTGCCCATCTTCGTCGGGCAAACCCAGATCCAGAATAATCAAATCGGGCGGATGCACCACTGCCAACCGGATGCCATCTTTGGCCGTTGGAGCCGACACCGCATGATAATCGTTGCTGTTGAGCGTTATCTCCAGCAATTTCCGGATTTGAATCTCATCATCGATGATTAATATATTGGTCTTTGATTCCATAATTCTGATAGCTGAAATTTATTCTTTAGGAGCAAAAATACTGGTTCCCGGCTCTACGTGTTCGGTATCGGCATGAGGGATATAGGTTTCCGAGAGCGTTTCGTGTTTCATGTTTTTGCGCACAGCGAAGTCGGTAAAATCCATCAAATCGTTTAACACCAACGATTCGACAGGAATCATCAGGCTGAATTTCGCTCCGTGTGGCAGGTTATTTTCAACCTTCACGGTACCGTTGTGCGCTTCCACAAATCCTTTTACAATGGACAAACCCAATCCGGTTCCACCTGTTCTTTTTACGTCAGAACGATAAAACTTACTAAACAGACGGTCCAGTTCTTCCTGCGTAAAGCCTTTTCCAAAATCCGACACCGAAATCGTCATCATTCCCTGTTCGTACCAGGCATTGATAAAGATATCTGTTTCGGGGTCGGTGTAGAGCGTTTCGTTGTGCAGAATATTGAACAAAGCCTGCTCTATCAGTCCGAAGTCGAGCTTTACGATCGGGAAATCTTCCTGAATAGTCACCGTCACCCGATGCGATGCCAATTCGTCCTTCAGCCGATTGAGCGGACTGCCGATTAACTCGTTGATGTCGCACCAGTCGGGTTTTATTTTCATCATGCCCGACTCCAGGCGCTGCACATTCAGCAAATTATCGATCAGTCGGTTCAGCCGGAAAGCAGCGATGGATATTTCGCCAATCAGGTTGTTTTTATCCTCTTCGGATACATGCGAATTCTTTTCCAGCAGGTTGTCCGATGCTCCCACAATGGTGGCAATGGGTGTGCGCAGCTCGTGGGAGATGGAGTCGAACAGGGTTTTGTATAGTTTAATCGTATTTTGGCGTTCTTCTTTCTGAAATTCTTCTTTTTCAAATTCCCTGACTTTCGAAGATAACACGCCGTTGACCAATGCCACCACAAAATACATCAGCAGCAGCAATACATCTTCGGAACTCCCCACATGAAAGGTAAAATGCGGAGGAATGAAAAAGAAATCCCAGACAAGAGCGCTGAGCGTAGCCGCCATCAGTATGGGGTACATACTGTAGAAAATAGAGAGTACGGATACCGTGGCCAGCAAGAGCAAAGCCACACTGCGGTATCCGATAATGTCGACAACCGAATAAGAGATAGCAGCCACCAGAACAACCATCAGGTTGCTCACTGCGTATTGGCTGACAAGTTTCCGTTTAATGTTTCGGGAAGTCATAACTTGATGTGTTTAATAGAGTTTGTATAAGTTGTAATTTTCATCACATAGCAGCACAATAGTTTATATTTATTTTCTATTCGCAATAGCGACACATAGCTGTAAATGTGTAAACACATTTACTTTCTGAGCCCGGGAGTCACTAAATTTAACCGCCCGGAGTGAAATAATTTATTATTTCACAACTATGTGTTCTATCTTATGACTTCAATGAATAAAAAACTACTGTGTAACTATGTGTTATTGTAACTTATATTGGGTTACAAATTTATTTATAATTATTCTTTTGCAATGCTTTGCGCAATGAAATAGGAATAATAATGGTAGTAAGTCCCAGTTTATACAATCGGCGTTGGATAGAGAAAATGGTGTAGTTGTGGAGCAAACGCGACATGCGATACGTTCCGCTAAACACCAGCTGCCCGCCAATAAAGGTCGTATTCTGATACTGCTCCACCACTTCGGGCACAATTTTTATCACCTCTTCGGCCACATCGGTACCAATGCTGTAACGGTACTCGGCATGGTAACCCAACTGATTGATCAGGTACACATATTTATTCAAATCCTCCTGAATATTCTGCGTAATGGTTTCTACCACTGCTTCGTGGTGAAAACTATCGGCATCCACAATGCCCACCTGCACGAACACAAAGTTTTTATACACATCCTTGAATTTGCTCAGAATCTTGAACAAGGAGTACAATCCTACCCCCGAATATCCGTTTACCAGAATAACGGCTGTCATATCGTTTGCATCCACTTCGGTGCTTACCGTTTTTCTTTTCAGGGTGCTGTTCAGTTCAGCAATGGTTTCGGGCATTTTTTCGTTCATCACGTGCTGAATTTTTACTACTTCAGCGCCGATATGATTGTAATGTTTCTTGATATACAACGCAAACGCCACCAGCGTACCAGTAATAAGGATGGTAATCCAGCCTCCTTCGTGAAATTTAATCACCACTACAGTAATCAATACAAAGATCGTAATCAGCAAGCCTATGCCATTCACCAGCAATTTGCCTACCCATTTTTTATCCGATTTGCGTTCCTGAATCCAATGTTTCACCATCCCGAATTGCGACAGCGAGAAAGTAATAAACACATTGATACTATAAAGTACCACCAGGAATCCTACCGAAGCTTTCGACAACCAGATAACAAAATAAGCCGCCACACCCATAATCAGGATACCGTTTTGCGATACCAGGCGGTCGCTCAACATCGAAAAGCGACGGGGCAACCACGAGTCGTGCGCCATATTGGCCATTACACGTGGACCGTCGAGGAATCCGGTTTGAGCCGCCACAAACAACAGCGCAGCTTCCGAAATCAGCGTAATATACAGGAATGATTGTCCTGCAAACGGATTCCAGTTGGAAATAGCTTTGCCAATCAGCACCGCATTCAGCGTTTTGCCTTCCACAAAGCGCACATCAAATAGGAAATACGAAATGATCAACCCAATTACGGCAATCGACAAGGAAGTAGCCAGCAAACGCATGGTTTTGATCGCAGTTTTCACGCGGGGCTCGCGCAGGTTAGGAATACCGTTGCTCACCGCTTCGATACCGGTGTAAGTACCTGCACCCATACTATAGGCTTTCATAATCAGGAAAATTGTTCCCATTACGCCCAGCTGACTGATGGAGCTCGAAAAATCCGAACTGGTTTGATGTGCCACCGTTTTCAGCTGAGGAGCATGTGTAAAGAATGCATACCCGATCAGGAATACGTGAGTCAACACAAAGATGATAAAGATTGGAGTCAATGCAGTCACCGATTCTTTCACTCCGCGGAGATTCAGAATCACCAAAATACCCAGAATTACCAACGCAAAAGCCACCTTATACTCCTGATACCCGATAGGCAGGAAACTAAAAATGGCATCGGCGCCACTGGAGATGGAAATAGAAATCGTCAATACATAGTCGATCAGCAACGCGCAGCCCGACACCATCCCCACTTTGGGCGAAATCAGTCGGCTGGCCACCAGATAGCCACCGCCTCCGTGAGGAAACAAGCGAATAATCTGCGAATAACTGGTACTGATAATAAAGATGGTGATCATGGTGATCAGACCTACTATCAAAGACAGGTTGACGTGCGCACCCAGGTTTTTGTAGATTTCCTCAGGTCCGTAACACGAAGACGAAAGCGCGTCGGACCCCAATCCTACCCACGCCAAAAACACAATAAGCGAAATTTGATGAAACGTGCTGCTATCGTTCAAATCACGTGGATTCCCGATCACCGTTTTCTTTACTTTGTTGATTACATCAGTCATTTTTTATACCTTGAAATTGAACATAAATATACCGCTGCAAAATTGCATCATATTTTATAAGTCTGGCATAAAGAAATAAATGACCGATATAAAGATTTTATAAAGACAAAGGCCAATGACGGCATCCATCAAATGAATGTGGGAGTTTTGAGCGAGCTTCTACCCGCATTTAGTGCACAAACTGCTGTATTGAGCGAGCATTGGACAGCATCGAGCGAGCATTAGGTTGTATTGAGCGGGCAATTGGCAGTATTTTTCTAATAGATAAGTATATAGAGCGAGCTTCGGGTCGTATTGAGCGAGCTTCGGGTTGTATTTAGCAGACAATTGGCAGTATTTTTCTAATAGATAAGTATATTGAGCGAGCTTCAGGTCGTATTGAGCGGATGATTTGTTGTACTGACCGACATTTTGGCAGCATTTAGCAGGCTACTTGCTGCATCGAGTCCTTATTTCTCTGTATTATTTCTTTTTACCGGCCTCATGTAGGGACAGGTCGCGACCTGTCCACCCCCACACATTCATCCGAGCCAAGAGAACACTCATTTCAGCAGCCACTCATACTATTCGAATCGATATACATGTCTTTCGAGGTCTGGTAATATAAATTCTACCCGACGGTACCAACTGTCGAACTAAGAGTACCAACATTTTAGCGGAGCCTCATACAATTCTACCCGACGGTACCAACTGTCGAGCCGTCACAACAGGCTCTTTATCCTTCAAAGCAATAACCGTATCCCAGGCGGGTAGCCAGGTGCCGACCGTAGTTGCCAATTTTTTTGCGCAGTCGGGTGATGTTTACATCTACCGTGCGCATCAAAATACCTTCTTCCTCAGGCCACACTCGTGAGAGAATCTCTTCGCGGCTCACCACGCGGTTGCGGTTCTCGAGCAGCAGCCGCAAAATTTCAAACTCCTTTTTGGTAAACGTCACTTCTTCTTTGTTGAGTATTACTTTCTTGTTGCTGAGGTTCATTTCCAGGTCGCCAAAGGCAAGCGTCTCATTTTTGATCTTCTGGTTGGCATCCGATCGTTTTACTACCGCATTCACCCGCGCAATTACTTCGCGAATCGAAAACGGTTTGAGTATATAATCGTCAGCACCCAACGCAAAGCCCGTAAGTCGGTCGTTTTCGCTGGTTTTGGCAGTGAGAAAAATGATCGGGGTGCTAATTGTGCGGGGATTTTCTCTCACCATTCTTGCCATTTTAAATCCGGAAATTTCGCCCATCATTACGTCCAGCAACAATAAGTCGTAGAGCGAGATGTCCTTCTTCAATGCTTCTTCAGCCGAATAGGCAATATCCACGATGTACTCTTCATTTTCGAGGTTGTATTGCAGTATTTCGCATAAATCTTCTTCGTCGTCAACGACCAGTATTTTCTTGTATTTCATTTTTTATTTTGCTGTTTGAGTGTCATTACAAAGTAATCCTGTTTATGTTTCAGCAAAATGTTATTTCCATTACAATACGGTTATGAAACAACGCAGGCTGTTTCAATTTTGGGTTGAAACAGCCTGTGATGAAATGTGTGTATGTTTTTCGTTACAATCGCATCCCTCTCAGCAGTTCGCCGATGTCCATGCGTTTTTTGCCGGGCGCCTGTACCGATTTTAAATGCACAAATCCGTCTTTCAACGCTATTTTAGCCCATTTTTTTCCGTCAGTGCTGATGCTGCCGATCGGTTCGGTATGTGCGCCCCATTCTTTTTCAGTTTCAAATACTTTGATGGTCATTTTGTCCGCTTGTCCCGGAAATTGTACTTCGGCCCACGCTGCCGGATAAGGCGATAGTCCGCGTACAAAGTTGTAAACTTCTTCCACGCTTTTCGAAAAATCAATTTGGCAGGTATCTTTGAAAATTTTTGGGGCAGCTTTCAGTTCGCTTTCGTCGCCGAAAAACTGCGACTGATCCACGGCGTCAGTTTTGCCGGCAATGAGCAAGTCCACCGTTTCTTTCACCAGTCCCGCACCCATTGTCATCAGTCGGTCGTGCACTGTACCGGCATTATCCGCTTCGTCAATCGTAATTTTTTGCTGCTTGATGATTTTTCCTGTATCAATTTCGTGCGTCAGGAAAAATGTTGTGGCTCCGGTTTCTTTTTCGCCATTGATGATGGCCCAATTAATAGGTGCGGCACCGCGATATTGGGGCAGGAGGGAAGCATGAAGATTAAATGTGCCGTATTGAGGCATGTTCCAAACCACTTCGGGTAGCATGCGGAAGGCCACTACAATTTGCACATCGGCCTGCCATGCTTTCAATTCATTCAGGAACGTTTCATCTTTCAGCTTCTCCGGTTGAAGCAGAGGTAGGTTTTGTTCCAGCGCATATTGCTTCACAGCCGAATGCTGCACTTTGTGCCCGCGGCCAGCCGGTTTGTCCGGCATAGTGATTACCCCCACAACGTTATAATTGTTTTCTACTAAAATTCTCAAGCTCTCCACCGCAAAATCCGGCGTACCCATAAAAACTATCCGCATTTCTGTATCTATTGTTTTTCTATCGATTAATCGTCTATTTCTCTTTTACTACAAACTATAAACTACAAATTAGTTTCTCTTATCCACTCCCCACATCAATTTGTTTTTCAGTGTGTCGAAAAAAGTATGATTGAGTTGTTTTATTACTTTAATGCTGTAGTCGGCTTTTGTGATTTTCAGCTTGGTTTTTTCTTCCAATACCTGCGATCGTCCATCAATGGCGATCAGGTAGCAATGGCTGCGACTGTTTACGTCCAGTTCTACGACCCAATTGTCGGGGATGATGAGCGGACGTACGCTCAGGCTGTGCGACGCAATGGGCGAAAGGATGAAGTTTTGCGAACTGGGCACCACAATCGGGCCTCCCACGCTCAGCGAATAAGCAGTAGAGCCTGTCGGTGTCGATACCAATAGCCCATCGGCCTGATAGGAATGTACGTTCTCGCCATTGATGCGCGTATGAACTGTCAGAAGCGACGAGCTGTCCTGCTTGAGCACTGCCACCTCGTTGAGTGCATACGGATAGTCGAACACTGTGCCATCAGACGCTTCAACGTATAGCAGCGAGCGTTCTTCCAGTTCATAGCGTTTCGCCAGAATTGCTTCCATGGCCGGTATCATGTTTTCGCCGGGAATATCCGCCAAAAATCCCAGTCGGCCAATATTAATACCGATGATCGGAATCTGCTTGCGCCCCACACGGGCTGCCGTATTCAGAAACGTACCATCGCCACCAATGCTCAGCACAATGTCGGCTTCAAACTCGTCATTCTCAATGGTGCAGGTGTGTTCTGTGCAGCATTTTCCCTGTGTTTTGATGTATTGGTGCAGTTCGTTGTCCAATAAAAAAGTAACATCTCCCGATTTGAAATGCTCAAACAGCCGTTCGATGTGAGTGAGAATAATATCCCTGTATATGTTTCCGAAAATGGCAATTTTCATGAGTTTTGTTGTGTTGGTTTTGATGGGGCGGTTACTAAACTGGTATTAATCAGCCATGGCCTCAAAATGTTTAAAAAAACGGAAAGATAGTTTGGCAAAAGTAGCCTTCGGTTTTTTTTAGCTATTTTTGTGTCAAAATAACTATCAGATTTTCTTTTGCAAAGGAACTAAATGAAAATGAAATCTGCAAATAAGTTGGTAAGTTATCTTCTATGTAAATGGTGTAGCGTTAAGGCTTTGTCCGAGAGCTTTTTTCGCTGCCAATAAGCGATGACAATATGACTAAATTAAGTGTGAATATCAATAAAGTGGCTACCATTCGTAACGCACGTGGAGGTAATGTTCCCAATGTGTGTCAGGTAGCACTCGACTGCGAAAAATTTGGTGCTGAGGGTATAACTGTACACCCACGTCCCGACGAACGACACATTCGCTATCAGGATGTATTGGATCTGAAACCCATTCTTGCCACCGAGTTTAATATCGAAGGCTATCCTTCGCCTGACTTTATCAGCCTCGTGAAAAGCGTACAGCCTCATCAGGTAACGCTCGTTCCCGATCCTCCGGGTGCAATTACTTCCAATGCTGGTTGGGATACCGTTCAGCATTTTGATTTTTTGAAGGAAGTGGTGGCCGATTTTCAGAGTGTAGGCATTCGTGTTTCAATCTTTGTGGATACGAATTTAAAGAACATGGAATTTGCTGCCAAAACCGGCACCGACCGTGTGGAACTATACACCGAGCCTTATGCTTCGATGTTTCCTGCCGACAAAGCTGCTGCTGTTGCTCCATTTGTGGAAGCTGCCAAACTGGCACGTGAATTGGGGCTGGGTTTAAATGCCGGTCATGACTTAAGTCTTGAGAATCTGGCCTATTTTCATCAGAATATACCGTGGGTTGATGAGGTGTCAATTGGTCATGCACTGATATCTGATGCGCTTTATTTTGGACTGGAAGAAACAATAAAACAGTATAAGAATCAGTTAGTATAAATTGAGGTACGGATTTTGATACTGCTGCATCATCAATTTTTATAGTAAAGAATACTGCCAATGACATATACTGTAAACAATACGTCACCATACAGAGGTTTCCGCAAATCCAGTGTTTATGGAATGGTAGGCACTGTGTTGTCGTGTGCCATCTTGTTTTTGATTATGTGGTTCTACATTATGCCTTATACTCAGGAGGTAAAGCCGGTAGAGGAAGAAGGACTCATGATTAGCTTCGGGAATAGCGACGAAGGCGGCGGACAGGGCGAGGAACTGATGGGTACGCCCGATCAGGCATCGGCTCCATCCAATGCTGAAGAAACAACGGTGACTCAGCCTGCTGAGCCTGTAAGGCCGGTTACGACTACCACTACTAAGGTTGCAACTTCCAGCAATGATTACATCACCCAGCAGGAAGCTTCTTTGGCCATTGCCGAAAAGAAACGTAAAGACCAGGAAAAGCAGGCACAAATTGCTGCGGATAATGCCCGTATAGCTAACGAAAAACGAATAGCCGACCAAAAACGGAAAGAACAAGACGCGATCAATAAAGCTAGTTCGTCAATGAGTGGTTTGTTTGGTAATTCTTCGTCGGCTGGAAATGGTAACGGTACCGGAAGTGGTTCGGGCGAAGGTCCCGGCCATCAGGGAAATCCCGCCGGAAAAGGGTATGCAGGTGGTCACTCCTGGTCATTGAACGGAAGGTCGCTCACGTCGATGGTACAGCCGAGTTACGATAAAGATATCGAGGGGAAAATAACAGTAAATATCAGGGTGGATGCCGGTGGTAAAGTGGTAAGTACTTCGATAGGCTCCCCAACAACGATTTCCGATCAGGATATGCGAAATGCCGCGATGTCGGCTGCTACCCGTGCCCGTTTCTCAACCGGAAACAGTTCGGCAGCAGGGTCTATTACCTTTAATTTCAGATTAAAATAATATGAAGGTCTATGTTTTTCTGGCCGAAGGTTTTGAAGAAATTGAGGCCATCGCTCCGATAGATATTTTTCGTCGTGCCGGACTGGAAACGGTCACCGTATCGGTCACTTCAAAAAAGGAAGTGACGGCTGCTCACGGTATTACGGTTCTGGCCGATGAGTTGTTGAATGAAACTGACTTTGCGGATGCGAGTCTTTTGTTTTTGCCGGGTGGTATGCCCGGAACGCGCAATCTGGATGCGTTGCCTGAATTGAAAGAAATTATTTTAGCTCAGGTAAACGGAAATAAACCCGTTGCAGCAATTTGCGCCGCTCCGCTTATTTTCGGAAAAATGGGATTGCTTAATGGAAAAGAAGCCATTTGTTATCCCGGATTCGAAGGTGAATTGCAGGGAGCTACCCTGTCTGAAGCTAAGGTAGTGAAAGATGGTCTGGTGCATACTGCCCAAGGTGCAGGTGTGGCGGTAGACTTTGCATTGATGCTGGTGGCTGAACTAAAGGGGAAAGCAGTGGCTGATCAGCTGGCAAAAGCGATTTGTATGGTTGGATAGTTGCCTGTTAGACTAAAATAAAAAAGGAATATGTTTTTATCACATATTCCTTTTTCAATAAGACTGAAATGTACGCATGTTAGTTGATGGCTTCTAAGAGTTCGCTGCCTGCTTTGAATTTGGCAACTTTTTTGGCTTCGATACTGATTGTTTCTTTGGTGGCGGGGTTGATGCCTGTTCTGGCCGATCTTTCTCCTACCGAGAAAGTTCCAAAGCCTACCAGACTCACTTTTTCGCCTGCAATAAGAGCATCTGTAATGCCTTTCACAACTGCGTCAATTGCCTTTTTTGCATCAGTCTTACTAAGGCCTGATTCTGCTACTACAGCATTGATTAAATCTGCTTTGTTCATAAAAATAGTTTTGATGACCTGATAAAAATTTGATTTCTGATTTCGCAAATATAATTAATTGTGGATAATTTACAAGCGGAATGGGTGAGAAACTGATAAAAAGTATTTAATCGTTGTTTGCGTTATTGCATTTTGTTTTTCTTTTGGACAAATTTGCCGGATAAACACTGTTTTTTGTTGGTATCGCAGATAATAATTATTGCAAGAACATACTTTTACTGAATAATAAAAATAACTCATAAATAGAATATGAATAATCGATCTTTTTTAAGTAATATACCTCCGGTGGTTAAAAACCTGCTGGCGATTAATGTAATAATGTTTCTGGCATCCTGGGTGTTGCCGGGAGTTTTTGCAAGAATGGGGCAGGAAGTAAACCTGAATGATATATTGGGGATGCATTATTGGCAGTCTACCCACTTTAATCCGGCTCAGTTCATCACCTATGCGTTTATGCATGGCGGCTTTTTTCATATATTTTTCAATATGCTCACTCTGTTTATGTTTGGGCCAATTCTTGAACATGTATGGGGGGCTAAAAAGTTTCTTTTCTATTATTTGGTTGCTGCTGTAGGGGCTGCTTTGGTGCAGCAGGTGATTTGGACGATTGAATTTTATCCTCAATTAGCAGAAATTACACGTCAGATTGATTCGAATGTGGCAAACGCAGCCGAATTGCTACAGATGAAAAACGGGTTCCTGAGCAATCCTGATATGATTACTATTGGCGCATCAGGATCTGTTTTTGGGCTATTGTTGGCATTTGGATGGTTGTTTCCCGAACAGGTTCTTTATATTTACTTTATCCCCATGAAGGCTAAATATGGAGTGTTTGTGTTTGGATTTATGGAGCTGTTTTTTGGAGTAGCCAATTTTAGTGGTGATAATATAGCTCATTTTGCTCATTTGGGTGGTATGTTGTTTGGTGCGTTGTTGCTGTTGTATTGGAAAAAGCAAAACAGACTGTATAAATAATACTGTAGATATGGATGTATTGGAAAACCTGAAACGAACCTTCAAACAAGGGGATGCGAATATACGCCTGATATATATCAATGCCGCGGTGTTTTTACTTGTCAATCTTCTTAATCTGAGCTTTCGCCTTTTTTTGAAGGATGGAAGCTTCCTTCTGACTTATTTAGGGGCGCCGGCTGATTTGTCGGTGTTGATTCTTAAGCCGTGGACATTGTTCACCTACATGTTTGTGCATGAGCAGATCTGGCATTTCTTCTTTAATATGCTTACGCTTTTCTGGTTTGGGAAAATTTTTCTGATGTATTTCTCAGAAAAGCAGTTGGTAGGCCTATATGTTATTGGCGGATTGCTGGGTGTGGTGTTTTATGTAATCGCATTCAATGCATTTCCATTGTTTCAGACAGTATTGCCATTTAGCCGATTAATTGGAGCTTCAGCCTCGATAATGGCGATCGTTGTGGCGTGTGCTTTTCGTGCTCCTAATATGGAAATGCAGATGCTGTTGATTGGTAGAGTGAAGTTGAAATTTATCGCTCTATTCTTTGTTGTTATCAGTCTTTTTGATGTAGTTGGCGACAATGGAGGTGGTGCTTTGGCCCATTTAGGTGGTGCTTTGGCGGGTTATTTATTTGTTGTATCTTTGCGTAAGGGACGAGAAATAACAAAGCCGGTTACAGCAGTTCTGAACTGGATTACGACTTTGTTTGCGCCCCGGAAGCTCAAAGTGAAGCCTAATCCATACAAACGTCAACAGCCTATGAGCGATGGCGATTATAATGCGAATAAGGCTCGCCGAATGGCTGAGATTGACAAAATACTGGATAAAATAAAGACATCCGGTTATGATAGTTTGTCGGCCGAAGAAAAAAGACGATTATTTGAACAAAGTAATAAAAACTGATTCTCCTTTCGAAAAGTGTTAGCAAATACTTTTGTAGGAGATACCACTAGAGCATATGCTTGGGAATACGATTGTAAAAAGGGTCATGTTGGCTTCGAACATAGTTGTTGTCCTGTGTTTGCTCGTGTTGCTGCTTGGTAGTGTCGTAAGCCCGGTAAAAATATTGTTTCCGGCCTATTTTGCATTGATCTCTCCCGTAATTTTAATTCTAAATGTTGCCTTTGTAGTTTTCTGGATGTTGGCGCGTAAGTGGGCTTTTATGTTCTCGCTTAGTGTGTTGTTGCTTTCGGCTTCACAGGTAAAAGAAATTTTCCCGGTCAACTTTGGAGTTGTTTCATCATCGGATGATTCATTGAAGTCTGTACATATTCTTTCTTACAATATGATGATGAGTGGGAAGCTGGAAAAACATACCCGCCAGAAACCCAACAAAGTGATACAATATATCCTGGACGCAGATGCAGATATTGTTTGCCTGCAGGAGTTTATGGTGAGTAAGCGGAGCGAGTACCTAACAAAGGCAGATATGTTGCGTATTTTTCGTAAATATCCGTATAAACACATTTGTTATGTAAAGAGCCGGACTTTCAAGCAAAATGGAATAGCGACTATGTCGAAATTTCCCATTTTAAATAAGCAACGTATAAATTTTCGATCGAAGTCGAACATATCGATCTTTTCGGACATTAATATCAACGGTACGATTATTCGGGTGGTCAATAATCACCTGGAATCGAATCGAATTACCGAAAATGATAAAGGTATGTCTTTCAGACTAAAAGATAATTTTGATGCAGAAAATCTGAAAGATGTAACATTGCATTTTTCGCGTAAATTAGGAGTAGCCTATCGGTTAAGAGCATCTCAGGCCGACATGGTATCACAGTCTATTACTGAATCGCCCTACAAAGTGTTGGTGTGTGGCGATTTTAATGATGTGCCCACTTCTTATGCCTATACCCGTGTTAAGGGCAATCTAAAGGATGCATTTTCAGAAACGGGAACTGGCTTTGGGTGGACATTCCCTCAGCATTATTATGGCTTTAGGATCGATTATGTGCTGTATGATTCCACAGCATTTAAGCCCCTGAAATTGTATATGGATAAGGTGACGTACTCTGATCATTATCCGGTTTTGTGTGATCTGCAATTAAAATAGAAATAGAATTATCAAACTAATAAAAATACAAGGATTATGAGCGTTCCAGCAAACTTAAAGTACACAAAAGAGCACGAGTGGATTCGTGTTGAAGGAGAAGTAGCCTACGTAGGTATAACAGATTACGCACAAAGTGAATTGGGCGAAATTGTATTTGTTGAAGTTGAAACAGTCGGTGAAACTCTTGCATCAGGTGATGTTTTTGGTACTGTTGAAGCCGTTAAAACCGTGTCGGATTTGTATTTGCCTGTTGATGGAACAATCCTTGAATTTAACGAGAAACTGGAAGATGCTCCCGAGTTGGTTAACGACGATGCCTTTGGTAAAGGCTGGATGATTAAATTAGAAATAAAAGATGCTTCGCAAATAGAATCGCTTTTGTCTGCAGAAGAATATGAAGCCATTATTGGCGCATAAAAATGACCCGTAAATTATAACTAGTTAAATTAAAATGAAACCCAAAGTAAGTATTATCATGGGCAGCACTTCGGATCTGCCTGTTATGGAAAAAGCAGCTGCTTTACTGAACGAATTTGAAATTCCTTTTGAAATAAATGCTCTTTCAGCTCACCGTACTCCACGCGAGGTAGAAGCTTTTGCTTCGAAAGCACGTGAAAATGGAATTGAAGTAATCATTGCCGCAGCTGGTATGGCAGCACATTTGCCGGGCGTAATTGCCTCTATGACCACTGTGCCGGTCATTGGTGTACCTATCAATGCATCGCTGGACGGAATGGATGCATTGCTGGCTATCGTGCAAATGCCTCCGGGAATCCCTGTAGCTACTGTAGGAATCAACGGTTCGTTGAATGCAGCTATCCTGGCTGTGCAGATGATGGCTACCGGAAATGTAGAACTCCAGAACAAACTGGCTGCTTACAAAGAAAACCTGAAAAAGAAAATCGTTGAAGCTAACGAACAACTTACTCAGGTAAAATACGCCTTTAAAACAAATTAATTCTTAAATAGCTCTGGAAGTTGTGGTGTCTGATCGCAGCTTCCGGGCTTTTTTATTTTATACAAGTATGAAAAAAATCCTGGCTCTTCTTTTCTCAGTTTTATTTTTATTCTCATGTAATCAAAACACTAAATTTCGTATTTCAGGTACGGTTAAGGATGCTGAAGGCAAAAAAGTGTACCTTATTCATGATGATTTAATTAATCCAATGGTTGTTGATTCTGCTAAGCTTGGTGCTGATGGAGAGTTTAGTTTCTCAGCTAAACGACCCGATTATCCTGATTTTTATAAATTGCAATTGGGAACAGACAAGTTTATTACATTTTCCGTAGACTCTTGCGAAGATATTCAGGTGGAAACTCAGGATAAAAATTTTTCTACTGCGTATAAAGTTACTGGTTCGCCAGCATCGACTAATATCCAGATGTTGCGTAAATCTTTGATTAATATCCAACTACAGATTGATAAGTTGGGATCACTGTCGGGTGCAGCTCATGCTGCTAAATTGAATGAAATAACGGCTGCTATTGAAAAGCATAAGCAGATGGCAAAAGGGTTTATTATGGCAAATCCAGGTTCCACTGTTGCCTATTTTGCTATTTATCAGCAAATCAATGGAACCCTGCTGTTTTCTCCTTATGCCAAAGAAGATGCACCTTACTACAAAGCCGTAGCCACTTCGTACAATACTTATATGCCTGAATATGTTCGTACTAAAAATCTGTATAGCCTCGTAATGGATGCGATAAAGACCGAACGTAGCAATAATGCCAGGCGCGAATGGAAAGAAATTGTGGATAAAGCCGGAAAAGGATACATTGATATTGCTCTGAAAGATAAAAAGGATGTGGAACACAAATTGTCGGATTTGGATGGCAAGGTTGTGTTGCTCGATTTTACGTCTTATCAGGCCGAAGGAGCTGTTGATTATGTATTTGCACTTCGGGAGTTGTACAACAAGTACCATAGTCGTGGTTTCGAAATATATCAGGTGTCGGTTGATCAAAACAAAGTGCTGTGGCAACAGTCTGTTGAAAACATCCCATGGGTGTGCGTGCGCGACGATAACGGACCTAATGCAGTATGCTTGTCTACCTATAATGTGACTTCCATACCAACTACTTTTCTTCTTACACGAAGTGGAAATATCATTAAACGTAGCCCTGGTTTTGATTAGCTAAATAAATTGATTGAAGCCAATTTGTAGTTGAAATTAATATAGAGGAGACAGCCCCCGGTTGTCTCTTTTTTTATAAGGAAAATGATTGTAAGTTCTGATTTTATAAAACAAGCTGCCCGCCAGGCAGGCTTTGATGCCTGCGGAATTGCAAAAGCCGAATTTCTGGCTGAAGATGCTCAGTTTTTGAAAGAGTGGCTTGAGCAGAAACGTCATGGCAATATGACGTATTTGGAGCGGAACTTCGAGAAACGAACTGACCCCGGAGTGCTGGTACCCGGGTGTAAATCGGTGGTTGTTGTATTGTTGAATTACTATCCGGAAAGAATGCAGACGATTCCCGCGCCCCGCATCGCAAAATATGCATATTCCGCTGTTGATTATCATACAGTGATAAAGGAAAAGTTGGGAGTGCTTGAAAAACAGATTGTTGAAGAATATGGAGAAGGTGCTGTAACAAGTCAGTTGCAGCATTCGTTTGTCGATTCTGCACCTGTTTTGGAGCGACGGTGGGCGCAAAGAGCCGGATTGGGTTGGATTGGGAAGCATACTCAACTGATTAGTCCCGGATTAGGGTCTTTTTGTTTTATCGGTATTTTGCTGATTAACCACGAAGCAGAGTACGACGAGCCCATTAAACCCCGATGTGGCGGATGTACCAAATGTATGGATGCCTGTCCCACCAAAGCAATAAAAAACGGTACTATCGATGCCCGTAGGTGTATATCCTACCTCACCATCGAAAACAAAGAGCCCATTGCCGACGAATTTCAACATCAATTGCAGGGATGTGCGTTGGGTTGTGACATTTGTGCAGATGCTTGCCCCTGGAATAAGAAATGGGCACATTCACATGGGCATTCAGCACTGGTTCCGTTTTATGATGAAAACGGAACTGGTTTTGCAGATTGGTCTGCTGAACGATGGCAATCATTCTCTGAATCCGATTTTCATCATCTTTTTAAAAAATCAGCTGTGAAAAGAGCTGGTTTTGCAAAACTATCACAAAATCTGCAGGTTGTTCTTGATCCACCTGAAAAATAATGGTATAATAATATTAACTTTGTGCTGTTTTAAAATTACTCCTGAATGAAGATGTATAAAAAATATTCTCCTACAATAAATGCGGTTTTACTTTCTCTGTTTTTACTTTTAGCAATGTCTGATTGTGCTACAGTAGAAGAGCCTGTGTTTGGTGGTACTGTCATTGATGTGCAGGGTAATGTATATCATACGGTTACGTTGGGAAAGCAGACCTGGATGATCGAGAATCTGAAGACTACAGTGCTGAATAATGGTACCGCTATACCGTTGCTAACTGATAGTAGTGCCTGGGCTTCGGTGGGGCAGCCGGGCTATTGCTGGTATAACAAATCCGACTCGCTGGCTGCGGCTCACACTTATGGGGCGTTGTACAATTGGTACGTTGTACACTCAGGATTGTTAGCTCCGAAAGGTTGGCATATTCCTTCCGTTAGAGAGTGGACTCAACTTGAAGAAACGATTGCTGCATATTATAATAAATCGGGTTCATTGGCTAAAATTCTTGCTTCGAAAACTGGGTGGGAAAGATCAACAGTTGGAGCTTCCATTGGTAATGATTTTTCAAAGAATAATACCTCCGGAATGGATGCAAAGGCATCGGGCTATAGAGCTGACTCAACAGCAGTGTTTGAAGGAAAGGGAATCAAGGCATTTTGGTGGGCCTCTAATCAGAAAGATTCTGTAAAGGCATATCGTATTTCAGTATCATACAATCTCTCGGCAGTTGAGACCGGATTTGCGAAATTCGGAAATGGATTTTCGGTTCGGTGTATCAAGGATTCTATATAAAGCAAATGGCTGACCCGTTTGAGTCAGCCTTTTGTTTTACCAATTTATTTCTTCTTTCCCATGGTCTTTCAGATATTTGTTAGCCAATGAAAAATGGTTGTTGCCAATAAAACCTCTGTAAGCCGACAATGGTGATGGATGAACAGATTTGAGTACTAAATGCTTTTTCGGGTCGATTACTTCGCCTTTTTTCTGCGCATAACTTCCCCAAAGCAAAAACACTACATTTTCAGTGCGCTCGGCCAAAGTTTTGATTACAGCATCGGTGAATCGTTCCCAACCTTTGCCCTGATGCGAACCTGCCGTATGTGCCTGCACTGTCAGCGTTGCATTGAGCAATAATACGCCTTGTTGAGCCCAGCGGGTGAGATTTCCACTCTGAGGCATAGGCTTCGCTAAATCGCGTTCTATTTCCTTGAAAATATTGATTAAGGATGGAGGAAACTGAACACCGTCATTCACCGAAAAACACAGTCCATGAGCCTGTCCATCGCCATGATATGGATCCTGGCCAATAATCACGACCTTTACTTTGTCGAACGGGCATTGATCGAAAGCATTAAAAATAAGTGAGGCCGGTGGAAATATTTTTTGAGTTTTGTATTCATTTCGTACAAAAGCTGTAAGTGTTTCAAAATATTCTTTATCAAACTCAGCTTGCAACACTGCTTTCCACGACGACTCTATTTTTACATCCATATTCTTCAGGGTATATATGTTTTTTATTTACGCTTTACAGCTTCAGCCAGTTGAGCCATGGCCTGTTCCAAATTGGCACGAGGCGTAGCAACATTCAGGCGAACATGTTGCTCACCACCAGGGCCAAAGATGGTTCCTTTGTTCAATCCCAATCCCGCCTCAAGTGAAAAGAATTTATGCAACTCATCTGTATCTGCAAATTCCAAATCAGCACAATCCAACCACACCAGGAATGACGCTTCCGGCACCATGGCTTTTACCTGAGGCACATTGGCTTTGAGGTAACTGTCCACATATTCGATATTGCCCTGCACATAATCCAACATTTGCACGCGCCATTCTTCACCTTTCTCTACAGCAGCCAATGCGCCGATGAAGGCAAAAATATTTCCCTGGTTTTGCTCCGAAACGCCCAAATAATCATTTAGCTGATTGAATAACTCACGGTTGGGGACGATGAATAATGATGAAATCAATGCAGGCATATTAAACACTTTGGTCATGGCCATGTAAGTGATGGAATGATTTTCAGCCCATTCAGACACAGTTGCAAAAGGAGTATGAGGCGTATTTCCCGGCAAAATCATGTCGGCATGAATTTCATCCGATACTACCAATACATTGTGCTTCTCGCAAATACCGGCCAGTTTTTCAAGTTCGGTACGTGTCCAAACCCGTCCGCCTGGGTTGTGCGGATTGCAAAGGATAAAAAGCTTTGTTTTTTCGGTAAACTTCGACTCTAAATCGTCCCAGTCCATTTCGTATTTTCCATCCACTTCTACCAATTGATTGTGCACAATGACACGACCATTTTTGGCTATAGAATTGAAAAATGGATAATACACAGGAGGTTGTACTATTACTTCATCGCCTTTTTCGGTGAAGCATTGCACAGCATAGGATAGGCCCGGAACAACTCCCGGAACAAAGCCAATCTGAGTAGGCTTAACTTCCCAGCCGTGATGCTCATAAATCCATTTAATCATGGTCGGGAAGTATTCTTTAGGCGTAATGGTATAGCCCAACAAAGGGTGGTTCAGGCGTTCGCGGATGGCATCGGTGATAAAATCCGGTGTGCGAAAGTCCATATCAGCTACCCACAAAGGCAGCACCTCTTCAGTCCCAAAAAGCACTTTGCAGCGTTCTACTTTAACGGCATTGGTGCCGTTGCGGTCTATTATTTCGTCAAAATTATATTTCATTTCAGATATGAGAATGACATTCTGTCGATTTGAATGTCTGTATTATTTTCTATTTTTATTTTCAATCCG
>JBJOOU010000259.1:0-3297 GCA_046051105.1 Bacteroidota bacterium | reverse complement strand
AGCATCATTATTCACAACAGCCAAAATCTTTGCGTCCGAGGCAGATCTTAAGATCCCCGATTTGCATGATGGACAGTTCCCGTTGTTCTTTAACCTGACTGCATGGCAGTTATTGTTTTATGGTTCTCTGGTAATTATCGGAACGTTGGGCATTAGTTTGTACCTCCGTTCGCAGATAAGTAAACTTCCCGCTCACAAATCCATGCTTGATGTGGCAGACACGATCTACAAAACCTGTAGCACGTATCTGAAACAACAAGGTAAATTTCTTGCTATTCTTTTTGCAATCATTTCGGTAGCCATGATTTTTTATCTTATCATGGCCAACGCTCACTCCGAAAGTTCTATTTCTACGCCCGTGGTGATTGTATTGGTACTTTTATTTTCCATTATTGGTATAGGTGGTTCTTACTCGGTAGCATGGTATGGTATTCGCATCAATACCTATGCTAATGCACGCACTGCGTTTGCTGCCCTTAAACGGCGTCCGTGGGAGGTGGTAAACATCCCACTTCGTTCGGGAATTTCTATTGGACTTTTTCTGATTTCATTGGAGCTGGTCATGATGGTGATCATTCTTTTGTTTGTACCACGCGAAATTGTTGGTTACTGTTTTCTTGGCTTTGCCATCGGCGAGTCGCTTGGAGCTTCAGCTTTGCGTATTGCAGGAGGTATTTTTACTAAGATTGCTGATATCGGTTCCGATTTGATGAAGATTGTTTTCAAAGTAAAAGAAGATGATCCCCGCAATCCGGGCGTTATTGCTGATTGTACCGGCGACAATGCGGGCGATAGCGTTGGGCCTACGGCTGATGGTTTCGAAACTTATGGAGTAACCGGTGTGGCGCTGATTTCATTTATCACACTGGCTATTGCCGATCCGCATTTACAGGCCAAGTTGATTGTTTGGATTTTTGGAATGCGTTTTTTGATGGATATTTTTTCGGGAATTTCTTACTTTATCAATCAGGCCATTTGCGAAAAGAAATATGGCAACAAGCTGGAATTTGATTTTGAAGAAGCGCTGACCCGTCTTATCTGGATTGCTGCCGTATCCTGTATTACCATTAGTTATGTGATGAGCTACTTTCTGATTGGTGATTTGCCTCACGAATTGTGGTGGAAGCTGGCTTCAATCATTAGCTGCGGCACTTTGGCTGCTGTTTTGATTCCTGAATTTACTAAGAAATTTACTTCGTCGAAATCCGATCATGTACACGAGATTGTGCAAGCTTCCCGCGAAGGTGGTGCATCGTTGACTATTCTTTCGGGTATCGTAGCGGGTAATTTTTCAGCGTATTGGAAAGGATTGTTGATGGTAGCTTTGATGTCGATAGCCTATTTTATTAGTGGCTTCCCGGGTATGGAGCAAATCCAATATGCACATATATTTGCTTTCGGGCTGGTGGCTTTCGGATTTTTGTGTATGGGGCCCGTAAATATTGCTGTTGATAGTTATGGTCCGGTGACAGATAATGCACAATCAGTGTTTGAATTGGCACAAATTGAGAGCATCCCCGGAATCAGTGAAGAAATTAAACGTGATTTTGGTTTTGAACCTGATTTTGAAATGGGTAAATATTATTTGGAAGCAAATGATTCTGCTGGGAATACCTTCAAAGCAACTGCTAAGCCTGTACTCATCGGAACTGCTGTGGTTGGAGCTACTACCATGATTTTTTCCATCATTTTATTACTAAAAAAGACAGGAATGCTGAATCTTGAACTTACACAGGCGCCTGTCCTTTTAGGTTTTATTACCGGTGGAGCTATGGTGTTTTGGTTCTCTGGAGCGTCTATTCAGGCGGTAACTACAGGGGCTTACAGAGCTGTAGAATTTATAAAGAAAAACATGAAACTGGATAAAGATGTGGCCGACAAAGAGGATTCCATAACGGTGGTAAAAATTTGCACGCAGTATGCTCAGTCAGGTATGTGGAATATTTTTGTCGCACTGATGACGGCAACGCTGGCGTTTGCATTGTTTGATCCTAATTTCTTTGTGGCTTACCTGATTTCGATTGCTGTCTTTGGATTGTTTCAGGCTATTTATATGGCCAATGCCGGTGGCGCCTGGGATAATGCCAAAAAGCTGGTAGAAGTAGATTTGAAAGAAAAAAATACGCCAGTGCATGAAGCTACTGTGGTAGGCGATACAGTGGGTGATCCGTTTAAAGATACCACGTCGGTAGCGCTGAATCCGATTATCAAGTTCTCCACTTTGTTTGGGCTGTTGGCAGTAGAAATTGCTGTGAATATGTCGGAATCAGTCGGCGGCAAAATGGAATATACCATTTATCACCATTTGATTGGAGCAGTACTGATGATTATTTCGATGGTATTTGTTTGGCGGTCGTTCTACAAAATGAGAATCCCAAAAGAAGTATAAACCGATTCATATTCTTTTGAATTTAGCACAATGCTCTGTAGGTTTTAGGCTTACAGAGCGTTTTTATTTCAGCGAGATAATCTCTGTAAAAATCAAAGATTTTCTTATCTTTGTGTAAAGGAAATAAAAAGAAAAAAGCCTGCTAATGGCTTGTAAACAAGAAAAATAAAAAGCTATGCACAATTGGTTTGAATGTAAAATCAAATATGAGAAAACTGCCGAAGAAGGTAAAATCGTAAAAGTAAATGAAGCTTATTTGATAGATGCGCTTTCGTTTACCGAAGCTGAAGCACGTATTATCGAGGAAATGCGCCCGTTTATCAGTGGCGAATTTACGGTAGCTAATATCCGTCGTGCCAAAATCAATGAGTTGTTCTTCAACGAAAACGGTGATAAATGGTATCGTGCAAAAGTGATGTTTATCACGCTGGACGAGGAAAAAGGGGTGGAAAAAAAGACAGCTGTCACCATGCTTGTACAGGCCAGTGATATCAAAGAAGCTTTGACTGGGCTTACCGAAGGCATGCAGGGATCGATGGCGGATTATGAAATTGCTGCCATTACCGAAACTACCATTATGGACGTTTATAAATACGAGGGCTAGTTTATAGTTTGTAATTTATAATTTATAGTGTTTTATGGGAAGTAGTTATACAGATTTTAGAGATTTAGTTGCCTATAAGAAAGCGTTTCTTCAAGGGTGTTTGATTTTTGAAATGACTATGGATTTCCCCAAAACAGAACAATATTCATTGACTGATCAAATTCGTCGGTCATCGCGCTCCATATGTGCCAACATTGCAGAAGCCTACAGAAAAAGAGATTATCACAAACACTTTTTACTCAAGTAGACTGATTGTTTAGGGGAAAACTGCGAAACATTAGTTTGGCTTGATTTTGTATTGCAA
>JBJOOU010000258.1:0-11259 GCA_046051105.1 Bacteroidota bacterium | reverse complement strand
AGGCGGAAAGCGATGGTTTTTTGTTTATTCAATGCTCCGTACACATCAAAACGGGGTTTTACCTGATCAAAGCTACCGTAAGTCATGGCTACACTACCGCCAAACTCAGTCTTTGGTTTTTTGGTAATCAGGTTCAATACGCCCCCCGGAGCCACATTTCCATAAAGCAGGGCTGAATTACCTTTTAGAATTTCAGCACTTTCAATACCGCTGATTTCGGTTTTCATGCCGCCGTAGTAGCGAACACCGTTTTTGAAAGTATTGGTCGAAGTCAGACTGGTTCCGCGCGATGCAATCTCTTCCTGATAGCCGCCGGTATTACCCATAATGTACATACCGTTGATATTTTTCAGCAAGTCGGTAATCGAACTTACCTGTTGCGTTTCCAGCAATTTGGTATCCAACACGGTGATGGCCTGCGGAAGATCCATTTCACGAATGCCAGCTTTACCGGCCGACAAGGTTTTACGATGTTTGGCGGTTACCGAAACTTCGTTGAGTTTGTAGGTTTCGAGCGTATCGAGTTTTAAAAGTGGGTTGTGATTGGGAGCTGAATTCATATTGCCTGCAGCAAAGATACTACCTGACAACATTACACTCAACAGAGAGAAATTTTTAAACTTTGAGTAACAATTTGTTTTCATATTTGGGAGTTGTTTTATTTTCTGATGCAAAATTAGGTGCATCAAAAAGCTACCACAATCCCATTATATGGGGATAACGAACGTATATTTATGGCTATTTATGGGTAATTCTACCTATTTATTGTAATTTTTCTGCATAAACCAGTTCATAGCCCTTCATTATTTCGGGGTGAAGAATGGCAATCACATCCGATAACAACAAGTCAGGACGCGCCACTGCACTTTCCCAAAAATCATTGGCCGTTGATGGTAATGAGCGCTTATTGAAACTGTATACCTGATGCAGCTTCACCGGGCGAAACAATGCATGTTTCGGATCAGCTTTGATCAATTCATCCAGATTTTTAAAGTTACAGTTGATCCACACATCACTGTTGGCAAAGTTTTTAATCACTGTTTCCACATTCAGCGGCAAGCTTCCTGCGGTTGTATCATTGGCATAAAAATAGGTAGCCCCCGCATCTGCAAAGAGTTTTCCCATATAATTTTGCCCCGAAGGCATGTACCAGGTTCCACGGAAATTACTACCTGCCATCACGTTTGGCTTCACTTTCACTGCCGCTGCTTTTGCTTTTACCTCATTGTATCGTTTGTCGATATCAGCAAAAACACTGTCGGCCATCTTTTCTTTGTTGTAAAATGCCGCCACAAACTTGATCCATTCAGCACGCGCCAACAAAGTAGTTTCCATCCATTCATTATTAAAAAGTACCGGAATGCCCGCTTCCGAAACCCGTTTACCGTAAGAATCATTCTGATTGTATCCGCTCATCATCACCGCATTGGGTTTTAGTTCCAATGTTTTTTCCACATTGATATTAAACGCATTGCCCAAATCGGTTATTTTTCCTTCGGCAAATCCTTTTCTGATTTCAGCATTGTACACCAATTCGGGTGAGCAGATAGCATTCACCGTTTGCAATTCGCCGATCAGTCGCAAAAATTCGAAATGCGTTACGGCCGCTGCGGCAATGGTTTGTAAAGGTATTTTTACACGGGTTACGTTGGAGGGCGTTTGGGTTTTCAAATCGTTTACCAGGTAATAGCGGGCATACACCGTCCCCTTCACCCACGGACTGTACACTATCACTTCTTTGTAATCCGGGAAATAGTTTACCGCAAAACCCTTTGCATACGATAGTTTCATACTATCTGAGGCTTTTTCGGCAGAAGGTTTCGAATTTGTTTGTTTACAAGCAATAAGCGTAATTACTGTTAGGACGAATATTAAAAGTTTTTTCATGTTCCAATAAATAAACATCCCGCAGACAACGCTGATCAACGCGGGTTAGAATAAAGCTATTCTGCGAAAATCGGCGTTATCTGCGGGAAAAATGTCCGCAAAGATACAAAATCAGGAATCGGAATCCGGCTAATCCGGCTATAAATTAATGACCACGGGACACATTTGCTTTTTCGTCAGCCGACTCCGGTTCTTTTACAAACAACCAAAACACTACCGACGCACACACAAACAATCCGCAGAAAATATACAACAACTGATGATTGCCCGTTGCTTTAATCACATTGGCTACGCCGTTACTCATCATCTGCGGCAGTACAACCGCTAGATTGAACACACCCATATACAAGCCCATTTTCGAAGCATTCACTCGTTCGCTCATAATGGCAAATACGATAGAAATCACAGCCGACCAGCCAATTCCTACGAGCACCATGCCAATATAGAAATCGATTTCGGAAGAACTCAGAAAAGCGATATAGAAATAACCCAAGGCCGAAAACACCAAAGCAGAAATATAGGTACGTACCCTACCAATGCTTTTCGCAATGCTTTGCAACAGAAGCGGGAACACTGCTCCAATAAAATTCAGAATGAAAAAGCCCAGCGAAACCATATTGCCAACTGTCGATTCGGTGGTTTGCGAAACGCCGGTTAGTTTCTCTGCAAACCAGTTGGCTCCTACCGATTTCAGGTCGATATGCGGCAAAATCTGATGCTCGATAAAGAAGCCAGACAGAATAAACATGCTCTGAAAAGCCACCCACGTAAACGAATGAGCCAGCATAATTTTCTGAAATTCATTGCGATTGGATAGCTCTTTTCTACCTTTTAAAATAATAACAACACCGATTACAACTGAATAAAGAAGTGCGCCAATCAATATCGGGTTATGCAAAGCTCCCAACGCTTCCGGGAAGAAATGATAAAACAAGCTAAACAGTCCAAACACCAGAAATCCATACAATGGAAAGATCTCCTGCATCACCTGTGCGATACCAAATTTAACTTCGGCGTCGACTTTCGGAATTGCCAGTTCTTTATCTTCCTGAATAAACAACACCGGAAAAACAGCCGTAATAAAAACCACTACTGCAGCAATATAAAGCAACAATTCATTGCCAAACACCATCGAAAGAAAATACGCCAACACCCCAAAAAATCCGGAAATAATCTGCATCCACACATAGCCTGAAGTACGGACTTTGCCTTCGGGAGTTAGGTCAGCAATGATTGATCGAGCTGGATTGAATGTTACGTTGATGGACAAATCAAGGAAAAGCGCAATTAAAGAAGCGATAAGAATAATATCACTGATACCCGTGATATGCGAAATACCCCGGATATGCGGCAAAGCCAGAAAAGCAACAGTACTCACCATCCCGCCTATCATGATAAACGGTCGACGCCGGCCACCCATAAACCACACATTATCGCTTACCAGCCCCACAATTACTTGTCCGAAAATACCCGCAATCGGGCCGGCAAGCCACACGAAGGCCACATCATGAATGTCGAGGTGATATTTATTGGAAAGAATCCAGCTCAGCGTAGCTATCTGAGTAGAAAGAGCAAAACCTACAGCGGTAGCAGGTAAGCCCAGCAATGCCAGAAAGGAATTGCTTAGTTTTTTTTGAATATTCAGCATGATTTCTTAGTATTATCGGGATATAACAGATTCGTTTTTACAAAACAAATACAATGATATCAATTTTTGTTCAATAATCTGATCATGCAAAAAAAAGGATGGAAAAATTTCGGTGCAAACGTTTGTGGATATATAAAAAGCAATTAATAATTGAAGCCAAAAGCCCATAAAGGTATCACATTTTGAAATCCGTATTCAATATCATCTTTTACAATATATGAATTTTCAATATGGACAATCTGTTTCTTTGATTTATTTTTACCTCCCACTTCAAAGGTAAAGTCTCCAATTATAAAATCGGCTTTATCTGAAGCATAAACCTCATTCATTACCTGCATTTGGTTTACAAAAAAGGTTTCTCTCAAATTACCAATATCTTGCTTATCATTGCCGAGTGCAGCAATCAGGTTTGTGTTCCCCAAAAACACTTTTTCAACTTTCCCCAACAATCGTATACCCTGAGTTCGATTTCTTAATTGAATAACAATCCCTACTTTCTCTAAATAATATAAGAAATCAACCACCTGATTTCTATGCACATCAATCATCGTCGCAATTTTCGAAAAGTTGGGTTTAAACGGTACACTCTGGGAAATAATATACAACAATTGTTTGATTTTACGTGATGTAGCCACATTCATTCCCGCATAAATCGGCACATCTACCTCTAAAGTTAGGTTTAATATATTGTTAAGCCGGACACTATATTCTACATCGTCAAAAAAAGGGAAATATCCTTTTTCCAAATACTTTTTAAACAGATATAAGGGTTGAATTTCAGATGGGAATTTAACTTCGTTTTGAATAATTTGTTGTAAGGAATAACTCGGAAGGTTTAACCCACTTTTCATATTTACATACTCTCGAAAAGACAACCCCATCAACAAATAAGTCAATGCTCTACGACTCAAATCATCACTTCCTTTGTATATATCAAGGATAGATGAGCCTGTAAATACTATAAATAAATCAGGCAAATAATCGTACAACATCTTAATTTCCTTTGACCAATTTGCATATTTATGCACTTCATCAATGAACAAATAACGGCCACCTAATTGATAAAATCGTACTGCAAAATCATACAGTTTATTTTCAGCAAAATAGATATCGTCTGCGTTCACATAAATAGTATTTTCCTGATTATGTGCCAGTTTTATTCGTTGCAAAAGCAATGTCGTCTTCCCAACACCTCTGGCTCCAACTATTGCTGTAAGTCTGCTATCCCAATTTATTTGATGGTACAAATACCTTAAATGAGTAGTTTCTGTACGTTCGACCAGCTGCCTGAATACACTGATAATCCGTTCCATAGATATTCTTTTCTTGCAAAGATACAATATTGCTGATTAAAACAAGCAACTTAAAACAAAAAATGCTGATTAAAATCAGCATTTTTCAATATATTCATATAATAACCTTGTAAACTGGCACTTACATCATAAAAAAACTATCACAAACTCTTATTGATCCCACTGATATAGCCCAACACCTCATCGCGTCCGGTTCGTTTTTCAGATGACGTTTCGAATATAACCGGCAATTCTTCCCAGCTTTCAAGCATTTTCTCTTTGTAAGCTCTGATATTTTCCACCGCTTTCACGTGCGACAGTTTGTCCAGTTTGGTGAAGATGATACAAAATGGCACACCACTCTCGCCCAACCATTCCATAAATTCCAGGTCGATTTTTTGCGGTTCATGACGGCAATCCAGCAACACAAACAAGCAGGTCAACTGCTCTCTTTCAAGAATATAGCTTTCGATAATATTCTTCAGTTGCTCGCGGGTTTTCTTTCCGGCTGTAGCATATCCATATCCGGGCAAATCCACCAGATGCCAGTTATTATTGATAAGAAAATGATTGATCAATAAAGTTTTACCGGGCTTGGAGGAAGTCATCGCCAACCCATTTTTGTTTGTCAACATATTAATAAGCGAAGACTTACCCACATTCGACCGCCCGATAAAGGCATATTCCGGCAAACGGCTATCCGGACATTTTTTATAGTCCGTATTACTAATTACAAATTCTGCTGATTTAATGATCATATCGTTGTTTTATTATTTCTTATTAAGTTTTGCTCTTACTACTTGCTACACACTACTTACTTCCTGCTAAAAATAGCCATTCCTGCAAAGGTAATCATTCCGTTGATAATTAGCAGCTCATAGCCAAAAGTATAATTCCACAGACTTGCCGAAAGCAAATTCAACCCATAACATATTAATGGTGATGCCACCGCCACATAAGGTATTACCCTGTCTTTTACATTCAGTTGGGTAAATAGTCCAAAAGCAAACATGCCCAACAATGGCCCATAGGTGTACGAAACAATGGTGTAAACCGCATCGATGACACTTTTATTATTCAATGCCTGAAACAGCAGCATGATTACCACAAACAAGGCCGACATGCCCATGTGAACGTATTTTCGCTTGCGTTCAGCCACTGCAGGAGTTTCTTTCTGTACGTTCAGAATATCTACCGAAAAGGAAGTGGTCAACGATGCCAAAGCTGAATCCGAACTGGCAAAGGTAGCGGCAATGATTCCGATAACAAACAGAAAGGTGACCGTTTCGCCCAGATATTGTGTGGCAAACATCGGCAAAATATCATCCGTGCGCACTGGTAAAGCAATGTTATTTTGCGCTGCCAGCATTAGCAACATGGCTCCCAACGAAAGAAAAATCAAATTCAGCGGCACGAACGAAATACCGTACCAGTACATATTCTTTTGCGCATCGCGTAGATTTCGGCAAGTGAGGTTTTTCTGCATCATGTCCTGATCGAGTCCCGTCATGACGATGGCGATAAAAATTCCGCTAAAAAACTGTTTGAAGAAATTTTGCTTCGAGTGCCAATCGTCAAACACAAATATACGGGAATGTTCATAATGATAAATGGATGAAAACAGTCCCTCCTCTCCTACTTTCAACTGTTGCGCCACATGCCACACCATCAACACCAGCGCCGCCACTAAGCAAATTGTTTGGAGTGTATCGGTCCACACAATGGTTTTAATGCCACTTCGGTGTGTGTACAACCAAATCAGAAATACCGCCACAATGGCCGTCACCACAAACGGAATATGCCACTGGTCGAAAATTAAATGCTGAAGAATAAGCGTGACCAGATACAAGCGGATGCCCGAACCAATAGTACGCGACAGTAAAAAGAATGAAGCTCCGGTTTTGTAAGTATATTTCCCGAATCGACTTTCGAGATAGGTGTAAATGCTGGTCAGATTCATGCGGTAATACAGCGGAAGTAGCACATTGGCAATAATCAGATAGCCAACAAAAAATCCAAGCACGGTTTGCATATAGGTAAAATCCACCTTGCCCACCATACCCGGTACCGACACAAAACTCACCCCCGAAATGGACGAACCCACCATACCGATAGCCACCACCCACCAGGGCGATTTTTTATTTCCCAGAAAAAAAGCATCATTATCGCTGCTTTTTCGGCCTACCAACCACGAAATAAGCAATAAAGCCGAAAAATATACGATAATTATAAGGAGTATGGACGTACCTGACATGTAGATGATTTAAAGATGAGATGATTTGAAAATCAGACAATTTGAAGATGAATTGATTGGATGATTTCAGATCACTGCTTATTGAGGCTGACTTACTTTCATCAAAACAGGCACAAAAATACTCAAAAAAAACAGGCAACTAAATAGTTTCGAAATTAATATCAACCTACAACGGTTGCCGGATTTCATTTGACAACGGAACAATTGCCTGATCGTGTTTTTTTCCTATTTTTGTATTCCGAAATATCAATTTTCTGAAGTATATCAATGAGTCAACAACAATTTTCATCCTCGCTGCTCGAAAATGCGGTCAACGAATTTGCCAAGCTGCCCGGTATCGGTCGGAAAACGGCATTGAGATTGGTATTGCATCTGCTCAAGCAAACGGAAGATGAAGTAGATATTTTTGGCAATTCATTGATACGATTACGACGCGAAATCCGTTATTGCAAAGTGTGCCACAACATCTCCGATTCTGAAATTTGTCATATTTGCAGTCACCCGGCACGCGATGCCGAAACCGTTTGCGTGGTGGAAAACATCAAAGATGTAATGTCGATTGAAAACACACAGCAGTTCAGAGGGCTGTATCACGTTTTAGGGGGCATTATTTCTCCCATGGACGGGATTGGACCAGCCGATTTGGAAATTGAAAGCCTGATCACCCGTGTGCAAAACGAAGGCGTAAAAGAAGTGATTCTGGCACTGAGCACCACCATGGAGGGCGACACAACCAACTTCTACATCTTTCGGAAACTGGCACCATTAAACATTAAAATTACAACCATAGCACGCGGAATAGCTATTGGCGACGAACTGGAATATGCCGACGAAGTAACCCTCGGACGCTCTATACTAAACCGCGTAGAATTTACAAACTCATTCAAATAAAAAATAAAAGAAATGAAAAACAACGTCGAACGCATTGTCCGTCAAATCAATCCGGCTTATTATGCCGTTTACACCCTTACGATCCTTTCTACCATGATTGGTTTCTACCTAACCCGGGATCGTGATACTGTGCCTGACGTAAAAAGTGAAATGAGCATCACACTTTCATCCATCGTTATCATGTATGTGATTGTTTCGATTCCTGCAGCTCTTTATTTGTTTCAACGCAATCTGAAAAAATGGAAACAAATCGACGATCTGTTTTTCAAACACCGTCAGTATATTGCAGGAGCTCGTCTCCGCCTTTTGGTGGTAGGTGCAGGCTTGGTGGGCAGTATCATTGTGCATTTCATACTATTTGCTCACACCAGCAATATTTCCATGTTGGCTACAGCGGGCATCTCAGCAGTAGGTTTATTCTTCTGCAAACCATCTTACAACAAAGTGGCCAACGAGCTGGAAATCGAGGACGAAGAATAATAAACCTTTACACATTGTACTATGCTAACCATTGCTGTTGATTTTGACGGAACGATTGTAACCCACGAGTATCCTAAAATTGGGAAAGAAATCCCCTTTGCCATCGACACGCTGAAACGACTTCAAAAATACCCTGATATTCTATTGATATTATGGACTGTGCGCGAAGGTGCACAACTGGACGAAGCGGTAGAGTATTGTCGCGAACGGGGGTTGGAATTTTATGCCGTAAACAAAAACTACCCCGAAGAAAACAAAGAATACCCCGAACCACGTAAACTGAAAGCCGATTTGTTTATCGACGATCGCAACCTGGGTGGATTACCTGATTGGGGGATCATTTACCGCATGATTGTTTCCAAAAAGTATGATCAACCCATCAATTATGAAATAGAACGGGAATATAGCGTTCCAAAGAAGAAAAACCTGATTGAACGATTATTGGGATTGTAATGCTTCAAAACGACAAAATACAACTACGTGCTGTAGAGCCTGAGGATTTGGAAAGGCTCTACCGATGGGAAAACAAACCGGAACTCTGGTGTGTGGGCAACACGCGTAACCCCTATTCCCGATACATGCTAAAACAATATATTCTACAATCAGACAAAGATATTTACGAAACCCGACAACTCCGACTGATGATGGTAAGTGTCGCCACCGATGAAACAGTGGGTACCGTTGATCTGTTTGATTTCGACATTCACAACGGTCGCATTGCGCTGGGATTGTATGTAGATGAAGCATTTCAGGGCAACGGATATGCCAAATCGGCGCTAAAACTGGTAGAAGACTACGTTTTCAATTTCCTGCGTATCAACCAACTCTACTGCCACATCGCTGAAACCAATACAGCTAGCCGCACCATGTTCGAGAAAGAAGGTTACGAAACCAATGGCATCCTAAAAAGCTGGATAAAAACACCTGAAGGCTTTGATAATATCATCGTTTTCCAACGATTTGCAAAATAATATATCCAACTGCTTTCCATCGTTGCCATTGTCCTGAAATCTATTTCGTAAACCACTGTTTAAATTCCGTTACGCGTGCCTTGCTCACAATGATGCGCTCGGGCACTTCCACATTCAGATTGATAGACACTTTGCTGCCAAACCAAATGGAAATATCCACGATGGCTTTGTGCGACACAATATACTGCCGATTGGCACGAAAGAATTGTTCCGGATTCAACTGCCCGTACAAGTCGTCGAGTGTGCTATCCAACATAAATTTACGTCCATCGCCCATAATGGCATACACCGCTTTGTTTTCGGTATAAAAACAGGCTATCTTTTCCACACTGAGCGGTATCAACTTGTCCTTTTGCGGAACGAGCAAATTGGATTTATAAGACTTCGGTGTTGTGCGGAAAGAATTCAGCAAATCGGCGATGGCCTGTGTGTCGGGCGATACATTCGACTGCATACGACTGCGAAATTTATCCATGGCCCGCTCCAGATTTTTCTGGCTAATTGGTTTCAACAAATAATCAACGCTGTTTACTTCAAATGCTTTTAGCGCATACTCGTCATAAGCCGTGGTAAAAATAACCGGACATTTCACATCTATTTTATCAAAAATCCCAAAGGAAGAACCATCGGCCAGGTGTATATCCAGAAACAATAAATCAGGAGCAGGATTCAGGCTGAACCATTCCACACTTTCTTCCACACTTTGCAATACAGCAATCACTTCCAGTTCCGGGGCAACGATTTTCAGGATACGTTCCAGGTTTTGCGCTGCAATATGTTCGTCTTCTACTATAACTGTCTTCATAACGCTTGAATGTTTTTATCCACCGTTTCAATCAATGGAATTTTAACAGCAAACTGTTCGGAAGAGGAAACCTCAATTTCCTTCTCAAACAAGAGCTTATAACGTTCGGCCAAATTGGCCAGGCCTATCCCCTCACCCGCCTCTTCTTCTTTCTTGGCTTGTATCTGGTTCCAAACACAAAGCGTATCATCGTCGCCACTCTCGATATGAATCGTCAGGGGTTGCTTACGGCTCACCACATTGTGCTTGATGGCATTTTCGACCAACAGCTGCAAACTAATCGGCATCACGTACCAATGCAGGTATTTTTCATCTACATTAAAATGTACCTGTAAACTTTCGCCATATCGGATTTTCATTAGCTCTACATATGAATGAGTAAATTCCAACTCGTCAGTAAGCGTGATAATCGACTTATTACCGATTGCATACCGAAATACAGCAGATAGATTCTGTACATATTCATGCACCCGCTCTGTATCCATACTAATCAATCCATCCAACGTATTGAGCGAATTGAACAGAAAATGAGGATCTACCTGATTCTTCAACACCTCGTAGCGTGTACGAATATTCTCGGCTATCAGCTTTTGATTCTTCAGAATACTCTGTTGATTCTGATACAGCGAAAATATCAAAAAAGTGATCAGCTGCACAATCAGTGCAGTCATCAAATCCTTCATCAGCGTGATGCTTATAAACATTTGCTTGCCGGTCTCCAAATTGAAATTGACACACAAGGTCATGATATACGAAATAGTCAGACTGAAACCAATGGCAAACAGAAAAGAAAATACATTGCTCCGGATAAAGAACTTTATTTTCTTTTGATTGGGGATTTGTATCACATAAAAATTGTAGCGAAACAAAATATAAAACAACAGAATAGTCGACAAAGCAGCGGGAATCACTACCCCAAGGTTTTGCAACAACAACTTACCATTGTAGCTATAGCCCACTGCAAGGATCACATTTATTATCAAACCAATATGGATTGATAAACGCATGGCCATTCCTTTGGAAAAAGGTGA
>JBJOOU010000257.1:0-18696 GCA_046051105.1 Bacteroidota bacterium | reverse complement strand
GATTTAGGATAGCCGCTGTATCCCAGAAATCCGGGAACAGCGCCATTATCCTTTATAAATTCAAAAGCCACTTTATCAAGATCTTCAGTGCTCACGCCTGGTTTAATGATCTTAGCAATTTCGGCCAATGTTTTACCAACTAATTGATTACTGATTCGAAGTAGTTCGATTTCTTCGTCAGACTTCAAATATATCATTCGTTTATATTTTAGTATGCAGAAGCACCACTTGTTCTACCTTTAATACGACCAGATTTCAACAATCCATCGTAATGACGCATCAACAAGTGACTTTCGATTTGTTGAAGAGTGTCAAGAATAACACCAACAAGAATAAGCAATGAGGTTCCACCGAAAAACTGAGAAAATTCATGATTGATACCAATAATTGATGCAACTGCTGGCATTATAGCCACAACTGCCAGGAAGATTGATCCAGGCAAAGTGATGCGCGACATGATACTATCAAGATATTCAGCAGTCTTCTTACCAGGTTTAACACCTGGAATGAAACCATTATTACGTTTCATTTCCTCAGCCATTTGATTTGGATTGATAGTAATTGCAGTGTAGAAATAAGTGAACACAATAATTAACAATCCAAAAACAAGATTATATAACCAACTTGTATTATCCATAAAAGATCCTACAAAACCACGCATTGCATCGCTATGAGAAAATCCTACTATGGTAATAGGTATAAACATAATAGCCTGAGCAAAGATGATTGGCATTACACCAGCTGCATTAATTTTCAGAGGAATATACTGACGTACACCGCCATATTGTTTGTTTCCTACAACACGCTTTGCATATTGCACTGGAATTTTACGCGTACCCTGCACCAAAAGAATAGAAGCGCCAATTACAATTAAAAGGAACAATAGTTCCAAAAGAAATGCAATAAGTCCACCACCACCATTATCGCTTACACGAGCAGCAAATTCTTTGATAACAGCACCTGGGAAACGAGCAATAATACCTACCAAAATAATGAAGGAGATACCATTACCAATACCCTTGTCTGTAATGCGCTCTCCAAGCCACATTACAAACATGCTACCACCACACAAGATGAGAGTTGAAGAAACTGTGAACCAGAAGCCACCAGGAAGTGCAGAACCGGCCTGTTGCAATTGAACACTCAGGTTAACCAAGTAAGAAGGTCCTTGTAACAACAAAATACCTACTGTCAGATAACGTGTGAATTGATTCATTTTGCGACGTCCGCTTTCACCTTCACGTTGCATTTTCTGGAAATACGGTACGGCTATTGTAAGCAACTGGATAACGATTGATGCCGAAATGTAAGGCATAATCCCCAAAGCAAACACCGACGCATTGTGAAACGCACCGCCCGAAAACATATCCAATAAAGCCAGCAGACCACCGCTGGTCTGGGCTTTAAGGTGAGTCAAAGCAGCCGGATCAATACCCGGAAGTACAATAAAAGATCCGAAACGATAAATAAGTACAAACAAAAATGTTGTAATCAATCGAGAACGAAGATCCTCAATTTTCCAGATATTAGTGATTGTTTCGATTAGTTTCTTCATGGTGTTTATAGTTTTACTACAGTTCCACCTGCGGCAACGATTGCTTCTTCTGCCGATTTAGAAAACGCATTAGCTTCAACTTCCAGTTTTGCAGTCAAAGCACCTTTACCTAGGATTTTAACCAAGGCTGTCTTTGAAATAAAACCAGCTTCTCTCAGTTCGTTCAAACCAATTTTAGTTAGGTTTGCACTAAGAGCAAGAGCTTGAAGGGTATCCAGGTTGATCGCTTTGAATTCAACACGATTGATGTTTTTGAATCCAAATTTAGGCAAACGACGTTGAATAGGCATCTGACCTCCTTCAAAACCAACTTTACGAGAATAACCTGAACGCGATTTCTGACCTTTATGCCCTTTAGTAGAAGTTCCACCCAATCCTGAACCGGAACCACGTCCAATTCTTTTTCTGGTTTTAACAGAACCTACTGCAGGGGTTAGATTACTTAAATTCATATCTTATTGTTTTAAGAGTCAAAGAATAATATTATTAAATCACTTCTACCAAGTGTTTCACTTTAGCCACCATACCCAGAATTTGAGGAGTAGCTTCGTGTTCAACTACGGCTTGCATTTTTTTCAAACCTAATGCTTCAAGAGTCAGTTTCTGATCTTTAGGACATTTGATTTGGCTTCTTACTTGTTTAATTTTTATTGTTGCCATAATTAATTCGATTTTATCCGTTAAACACTGTATCAAGTGAAACACCGCGGTTTTGAGCCACAGTGTATGCATCACGCAATTCACCAAGTGCAGCTATAGTAGCTTTTACAAGGTTGTGTGGGTTTGATGAACCTTTAGATTTTGCCATCACGTCGGTTACACCTACGCTCTCAAGTACTGCACGCATCGCACCACCGGCTTTTACTCCGGTACCGTGAGAAGCAGGACTGATGAAAACCTGAGCACCACCAAATTTAGCGATTTGCTCGTGAGGTATAGTTCCATTAAGCACTGGCACTTTAATAAGATTTTTCTTAGCAGCCTCAGTTCCTTTAGCAATAGCAGCTGTTACTTCACCTGCTTTACCAAGTCCCCATCCTACAATACCATCTTCGTTACCAACAACTACGATAGCTGAGAAACTGAAGGTACGTCCACCTTTTGTAACCTTAGTTACACGGTTTACGGCTACCAATCTGTCTTTTAATTCCAAATCATTGGTTGATTTTACTTTATTCATATCTGTTGCCTTGCTTGATTAAAATTTAAGACCAGCTTCACGAGCAGCGTCTGCTAATTGTTTAACTCTACCATGGTACAAATAACCGTTACGGTCAAATACCACTTCTGTAACACCTGCTTCAATTGCATTTTTTGCAACCAGTGCACCAACTTTAGCAGCTTGTTCAGATTTTGTCATTTTGTCTTTAATACCAAGAGATGAAGCTGAAGCAAGAGTCAATCCTGCTACATCGTCGATCAACTGTGCGTAGATCTGCGAGTTACTTCTGAATACGGTCAGACGTGGTTTTTGTGCAGTTCCGCTTACTTTATTACGGATATGCAACTTTATTCTTAATCTTCTTTCTTTGTTTGTCTTCATAATTTCACAAGTTTACGTAGATTATTTCTTACCAGCAGATTTTCCAGCTTTACGACGAAGAATTTCGCCAGCAAATTTAACCCCTTTACCTTTGTAAGGCTCTGGTTTGCGGAATGAACGAATTTTAGCACAAACCTGACCCAACAATTGTTTGTCAGCGCTCTCCAAAATTACAACTGGATTTTGGTTACGTTCACTTTTAGTTTCTACTTTGATTTCTGCAGGTAATCCAAGGAAGATATTGTGTGTGTAACCCAGTGCAAATTCAAGAACCTGGCCTTGGTTTGATACACGATAACCTACTCCGACTAATTCCATTGTTTTTTTGTAACCTTCTGATACGCCAATAACCATATTATTGATAAGAGCGCGATAAAGACCGTGCAATGAACGGTTCAATTTTTCATCATCAGGACGAGTTACGGTTAACTCAGCACCTTCTACGGTTACAGTGATGTTTGGATTAATTTCTTGTGATAAAGTTCCTTTTGGGCCTTTTACAGTAACAACAGAATCCTGTACTGTTACAGTAACACCCGCAGGTATGCTGATTGGTAATTTTCCTATTCTTGACATACTTCTTAACCTCCTATTAATAAACGTAACACAATACTTCACCACCCACTTTCAAATCGAGGGCTTCTTTGTTTGTCATTACACCTTTCGAAGTAGACAAAATAGCGATACCTAATCCATTCAGTACGCGTGGCATTTCTTTGTAACCTACATACTGACGAAGACCTGGAGTTGAAACACGGATCAATTTCTTAATCGAGTTTACTTTGTTCACAGGATCATACTTTAAGGCAATTTTGATGGTGCCTTGAGGACCTTCTTCTACAAATTTGTAGTTAAGGATATAACCCTTTTCATGCAATATGCGGGTCATGTCTTTCTTCAGGTTCGACGCTGGTACTTCAACCACACGATGACCTGCTTTAATTGCATTACGCAATCTTGTTAAATAATCTGCTATTGGATCTGTCATATAATTGTTTTTAAATTGATCCCGAACATCGGGACAATATTTAATTATTTTTTCTTCATGCTGGTTCATACTATCATAACCCATAATCGGTTAACTGAGTTTTTCAACCCAATTAACCAATCTGCGGATTACTTATATATGTGGATTACCAGCTTGCTTTTTTAACCCCTGGGATTAAACCGTTGGATGCCATTTCGCGGAACTGAATACGAGAAATTCCAAACTGACGCATATATCCTTTAGGACGACCGGTGATTTTGCAACGGTTGTGCAGGCGGATAGGCGACGAGTTACGTGGTAAAGTCTGAAGTGCATCGTAATTTCCTTCAGCCAAAAATTGTTCACGTTTAGCTGCATATTTAGCAATCAGCTTGGCTCTTTTCACCTCGCGGGCTTTCATTGATTCTTTTGCCATTGTATCTCTAAATTAGTTTTTTTTGAATGGTAATCCGAATTCTTTCAACAAAGCGAAACCTTCTTCGTCAGTTTGAGCTGTAGTTACGAAAGTAATGTTCATACCTAACAGACGGTTGATGTTATCGATGTTGATTTCAGGGAAAATGATTTGCTCCTGAATACCCATAGTGTAGTTACCGCGACCATCCAGTTTGTTTTCGATACCCTTGAAGTCACGTACACGAGGCAGAGCAACTTTTACCAAACGCTCAAGAAACTCGTACATACGTTCGCCACGAAGGGTTACACGAACACCAATAGGCATTTTTTTACGCAACTTGAAGTTTGAGATATCTTTTTTAGAAACAGTAGATACGGCTTTTTGTCCTGTAATAGCTGTCATTTCGTTGATTGCAACTTCGATAATTTTTTTATCGGCAACTGCAATACCCAATCCCTGGTTCAAAACGATTTTTTCCAGTTTTGGAGCCTGCATTACTGAACTGTAACCAAACTCTGTCATTAAGATAGGAACGATACGTTCTTTGTAATCTTGTTTTAAGCTTGCTGTATTCATTTGTTAGATCTCCTCTCCTGTTTTTTTAGAAACACGTACCAATTTGCCTTCGGCATTCAATTTGCGACCTACACGTACTGGTTTTCCAGCTTCAAGTGGGTTCAAATTTGAAATATGGATAGGAGCTTCTTGTTTAACTATTCCACCCTGTGGGTTTTTCGCATTAGGCTTGGTGCTCTTCGACACCATATTTACACCTTCTACAATTGCGCGTTGTTCTTTCACAAGAACTTCCAACACGCGACCGGTTTTGCCCTTGCTGGCTCCGGTGTTTACGTATACGGTATCACCTTTTTTGATATGTAATTTACTCATCACTATTAATTTTTTCGAAGATTATAGCACTTCTGGTGCAAGTGAGATGATTTTCATATTTGTATTACGCAATTCACGTGCTACAGGGCCGAAAATACGGCTACCGCGGATTTCACCGGCATTGTTCAACAATACGCATGCATTGTCATCAAAACGGATATACGAACCGTCTGCACGGCGGATTTCCTTTTTAGTACGAACAACTACTGCTTTTGATACGATACCTTTCTTGATGTCGCCTGAAGGAATCACGCTTTTTACTGCAACAACGATGATGTCACCTACAGTTGCATAGCGTTTGCTGGTTCCTCCTAATACACGGATACAAAGTGCAGTTTTAGCACCACTGTTGTCCGCTACTATGAGTCTTGATTCTGTTTGTATCATAATTACTTAACTCTCTCGATAATTTCGGTTAATCTCCATCTTTTAAGTTTACTCAGCGGACGAGTTTCCATAATACGAACTGTGTCACCAATGTTACACTCGTTCTTTTCGTCATGAGCATGATATTTCTTGGTTTTATTTACGAACTTTCCGTAAATTGGGTGTTTTTCTTTCCACTTTACAGCTACAGTAATGGTTTTATCCATTTTGTTGCTGAATACAACACCCGTTCTTTCTTTTCTTAAGTTTCTTGTTTCCATCAGGGTTTAATTTTATTGATTAATTTCTCTCTGACGTAACTCCGTAGCCAGACGTGCTATAACTCTGCGAGCCTCTTTAATTTGCAACGGATTGTCAAGCGGAGAAATAGCATGATTCAATTTCAACGTATCCAGACGGTTTTGTTGAACCTCTAAACGTTCCTGAATCTCTTTTGCTGTTAATTCTTTAATTTCACTTGTTTTCATATTCCATTATGCATTTGGTGAGGTAAAATCATAATCACGTCTTACGACGAACTTAGTTGTAACAGGCAACTTTTGAGCAGCTAAACGCAATGCTTCTTTAGCAATTTCAAAAGGTACACCTTCTACTTCGAACAACATACGGCCTGGGGTAATAGGAGCAACAAATCCTTCTGGAGCACCCTTACCCTTACCCATACGTACTTCGGCTGGTTTTTTAGTAATAGGTTTGTCCGGGAAAACGCGAATCCATATTTGACCCTGACGTTGCATATAGCGAGTTACAGCGATACGGGCAGCCTCAATCTGACGACCGGTTAGCCATTTCGACTCTAACGACTTGATACCAAAAGAACCGAACGCCAACTGATTACCTCTCTGGGCGTTTCCTTTCATGCGCCCTTTCTGCTGTCTCCTGAACTTTGTTTTTTTAGGTTGTAACATAATTCCTTAAATCAAATTCATTAATAACAGTTATTTTTTTCTCTTTTTAAAACCTTTGCCTCCGCGATCGCCACGATCGTTGTTGTAGCGCTCGCCACCACCACGATTGTTGCTTTCTTTAGAAGCAGTAAAGTTTGGAGCAAGGTCTTTTTTGCCATAGATTTCGCCACGACAAATCCACACCTTAATACCGATAATACCAACTTTGGTCAAAGCCTCAGCGTGAGCATAATCGATATCAGCTCTGAAGGTATGCAGAGGAGTTCTTCCTTCTTTATACATTTCCGAACGTGCCATCTCAGCACCATTCAAGCGTCCTGATACCATTACTTTGATACCTTCGGCACCGATACGCATTGTTGAAGCAATAGCCATCTTAGTTGCACGACGGTAAGCAATTTTACCTTCTACCTGACGAGCGATGTTGTTAGCAACAATCACTGCATCCAGTTCCGGACGTTTAATTTCGAAGATATTGATTTGCACCTCTTTATCGGTGATTTTTTTCAATTCCTCTTTCAGTTTATCAACTTCCTGACCACCTTTACCGATGATGATACCGGGACGGGCAGTACAAACAGTGATAGTTACAAGTTTCAAAGTACGCTCGATAACGATACGAGAGATACTCGCTTTTGCAAGACGGGCATTGAGATACTTTCTGATTTTGCTGTCTTCAAGAATGGTGTCACCATAGTTCTTTCCGCCATACCAGTTTGAATCCCATCCACGAATGATTCCTAAACGGTTACTTATTGGATTAATCTTTTGTCCCATCGAGCAATTAATTTTGGTTATCGTTAGTATTTTTGGTATCTACAAAGATTGTAACGTGGTTTGAACGTTTACGGATACGATATCCGCGTCCCTGAGGAGCTGTGCGCAAACGTTTCAGCATAGTTGCTGAGTCAACCGAAATACCACTTACATATAAGTTTGCGTTGTCAGCTTTTTGCTCAGTTTTGGTTTCCCAGTTAGCAATTGCTGATTTCAGCAGTTTTTCCAATCTGCCAGAAGCTTCTTTAGTAGAGAACTTCAGAACACTCAAAGCTTTGTTCACTTCCATACCACGAATCATATCTGCTACCAGACGCATTTTACGTGGAGATGTTGGAACGTCATTAAGCTTAGCGAAGTAAAGAGTTTTGTTAGCTTCTTTTCTTGCGTCAGCTGATATTTTTTTTCTTGCACCCATTTTCTTGAAATGATTATCTTTAATTTAAAAATTTCAATGGATTATTTCTTTTTACCACCGTGACCGCGGAAGTTACGAGTTGGAGAAAATTCTCCAAGTTTGTGTCCTACCATATTTTCGGTTACATATACGGGGATAAATTTATTTCCATTGTGAACTGCAATTGTATGACCTACAAAATCAGGCGAGATCATTGTAGCACGAGACCATGTTTTGACAACGGTTTTCTTACCGCTTTCATTCATAGCAAGCACTTTTTTCTCGAGCTTCAGGTTGATTAATGGTCCTTTTTTTAATGAACGGCTCATATTATTTACTTACTTTTCTGATTATTTTTTCTTTCTTTCAATAATATACTGGCTCGATTGCTTTTTAGGAGCACGTGTTTTGTATCCCTTAGCTAATAAGCCCTTACGTGAACGTGGGTGTCCTCCTGAAGAACGGCCTTCACCACCACCCATTGGGTGATCAACCGGGTTCATTACTACACCACGAACGCGTGGACGACGTCCAAGCCAACGTGAGCGACCTGCTTTACCTGATCTTTCAAGTGCGTGGTCAGAGTTACCTACACTACCGATAGTAGCTTTACAAGTAGCAAGTACTTTGCGAAGCTCGCCCGAAGGCAATTTAATGATAGCGTATTTGTCTTCGCGAGAAGTAAGCTGTGCAAATGTTCCAGCAGAACGAACCATCGCGGCTCCCTGTCCCGGACGTAATTCAATGTTATGAATAATTGTACCGAGTGGAATATTTGCCATAGGAATTGCGTTTCCTACTTCTGGTGCTGCATCAGCTCCAGATACAACTGTCTGACCAACCTGCAATCCGTTTGGTGCAAGAATGTATGTTTTCACCCCGTCAGCATAATACAACAACGCGATACGAGCCGAACGATTCGGATCGTATTCGATTGATTTTACTGTAGCGGGAACACCGTCTTTGTTGCGTTTAAAGTCAATTACTCTGTATTTTCTCTTGTGTCCACCACCAAGATAGCGCATTGTCATTTTACCATCATGGTTACGACCACCAGATTTGGTGGTTCCCGATACAAGAGATTTTTCTGGAGCGCTCGCAGTAATTGTGTCGAACGTACCAATAATCTTGTGTCTTTGCCCCGGTGTTGTGGGTCTTAATTTACGTACAGCCATTTTTCTGTTTAAATATTGCTATAAAAATCAATTTTATCTCCTTCTTTCAATGTAACAATGGCTTTTTTGTAGGCCGAAGATTTGCCTTGAACAAGACCACCTTTAGTGTAACGACTTTTGTCTTTAGCAGCTACAATTAAAGTGTTCACATCTTCTACTGTTACATTATATAAAGCTTCTACAGCTTGTTTGATCTCAATCTTGTTAGCAGTTTTCTGTACTCTGAATCCGTAGCGATTTAATTTTTCGCCGGCTAGAGTCATCTTCTCAGTAACGATTGGTTTAACGATAATTCCCATCTGTTCTGCCTCCTTATGCTTTAAAAATTTGTTCTACTGCAGCAACTGCATCCTCAGTTAATACAAGAGATTTCGCATTAAGAACTACATAAGTACTTAATTCCGAAACAGTTACTACTTTTGCCGATGTCAAATTACGAGCCGACAAATATACGTTTTTATTTGCATCTGATAAAATAATTAACGGTTTTTTATCAGCTACCTGCAAACTTTTAGTGATGGCTAACAGCTCTTTAGTCTTTGGAGTAGCAAAATCGAACTTGTCAACTACAGTGATCAGGTTGTTCTGAGCTTTGTAAGAAAGAGCCGATTTACGAGCTAATTGTTTTACCTTTTTGTTCAGCTTGAAGCTATAGTCGCGTGGTACTGGACCAAACATACGACCACCACCTACACGTACACCCGATTTGATGTCGCCCGGACGAGCTCCACCACCGCCTTTTTGACGGCCAAGTTTACGGGTAGATCCAGCCAATTCGCTACGACCTTTTGCTTTGTGTGTTCCCTGACGTTGATTGGCCAAATATTGTTTCACATCTAAATAAATAGCATGGTCATTTGGCTCAATACCGAAGATTGCATCATTCAAAGATACCACTCTTCCTGTGTCTTCTCCTTTAGTGTTTAATACTTTAACTTCCATGATTATTTATTGATGATTACGATTGAATTTTTAGCTCCCGGAACTGAACCTTTGATCAATACAAGATTGTGCTCTGGAATAACTTTTAAAATCTGCAAGTTTTGGATAGTAACCTGGTCACCACCCATACGGCCTGCCATACGCATACCTTTAAATACGCGAGAAGGGAATGAAGAAGCACCCAACGAACCCGGAGCACGCAAACGATTGTGCTGACCGTGAGTTGCCTGTCCTACCCCACCAAAACCATGACGTTTTACAACACCCTGGAAACCTTTACCTTTTGAAGTTCCAACTACATCAACAAATGTATCTGCTTCAAAAATTTCACAAGTGATTGCATCACCTAATTTGAATTCGCTACCGAATCCTTTGAACTCAACCAAGTGTCTTTGTGGTCCAACTCCAGCTGCTTTAAAATGGCCTGCTTCAGCTTGATTGGTGTGTTTTTCCTTTTTTACCTGGAAACCTACCTGAATAGCTTCATAACCATCATTATCAACAGTTTTAACCTGAGTTACAACACAAGGACCAACTTCAATAACAGTACATGGTACGTTTTTACCATCAGCACTGAAAACGGATGTCATTCCGATTTTTTTTCCTAATAATCCTGGCATTTCAATTGTTATTAACCCTTAACCCCTTGTAGGGGGATCGGTTGTGATTAAAAAAAATAATTATTCGATTGTATTCCTAAACTATATTGCTACAGTAAGGATCAAACTTTGATTTCTACTTCTACCCCACTTGGCAATTCAAGTTTCATCAACGCATCTACCGTTTTAGCGGTTGAGCTATAAATGTCGATAAGACGTTTGTAAGATGAAAGTTCAAATTGTTCGCGTGATTTCTTGTTTACGAAAGTCGAACGGTTCACAGTAAAAATGCGTTTGTGAGTTGGCAATGGAATTGGACCACTTACTACAGCTCCTGTAGCTTTTACTGTTTTTACGATTTTTTCTGCTGATTTGTCAACCAGATTGTGATCGTAAGATTTCAGTTTGATACGGATTTTTTGACTCATTGTCTTGTCTAAAAAATTGATTGTTTTTATATATTTCAAACAGAATCCCGATTAAGAGTCATACGCTAACCGGAAATTCTGTTTGAATGTTTTTTACAGTAATTCTACTTTACCTTTAGCTTCAGCTACAACCTCTTTGGCGATTGAATTTGAAACTTCAGCATAATGATCGAATTCCATTGATGAAGTAGCACGACCTGAACTGATCGTACGCAGCGCAGTTACATAACCGAAAGTTTCAGCCAATGGAACTTTTGCTTTTACGATACGGGCACCTGTACGGCTCGACTCCATACCTTCTACCTGACCACGACGTTTGTTCAAGTCACCAATCACATCACCCATGCTTTCCTCAGGAGTTACAACCTCCATTTTCATAATAGGCTCCATCAAAATTGGACGTGCTTTTGCACATGCAGTTTTGAAAGCCATAGAAGCACAAATTTCGAAAGAAAGCTGATCCGAGTCAACTGCGTGGAACGAACCATCGATCAATGTAACTTTCAGTTTTTCGAGAGGGAAACCAGCAAGTACACCATTTTTCATAGCATTCTGGAAACCTTTTTGAATAGAAGGGATAAATTCTTTAGGAATATTACCACCTTTTACTACGTCGATAAATTGCAATGAACCATCAAAGTCGCTATCAGCTGGTCCTACTTTCACAATAATATCGGCAAACTTACCACGACCACCCGATTGTTTTTTGTAAACCTCACGGATTTCAACTGTATTGGTAATTGCTTCTTTATAGTTTACCTGTGGACGTCCCTGGTTACATTCTACTTTGAACTCACGTTTCAGACGATCGATAATGATCTCAAGGTGAAGCTCACCCATACCACTAATAATAGTCTGACCTGATTGCTCCTGAGTATGTACAGTAAAGGTTGGATCTTCTTCTGAAAGTTTTGCCAATCCCATACCCAGCTTATCAAGGTCTTTCTGAGTTTTAGGCTCGATAGAAATACCGATTACAGGAGCAGGGAAGTCCATTGATTCAAGAACAATTGGATTGTTTTCGTCGCAAAGAGTATCACCAGTGCGGATATCTTTAAAACCTACCCCTGCACCAATATCACCAGCGGCGATAAAATCAACAGGATTCTGTTTGTTTGAGTGCATCTGGAAGATACGTGAAATACGCTCTTTTTTATCGGAACGAGTATTATATACATATGAACCTGCATCCAATTTACCAGCATATACACGGAAGAAACAAAGACGTCCTACATAAGGGTCGGTTGCAATTTTAAATGCAAGCGCAGTAAGAGGCTCTTTATCATCCGGGTGACGTACGATTTCGATAGATTCGTCACGTGGATCTTTACCAATAATATCCGGAGTATCCAATGGACTTGGCAAATACAAACAAACTGCATCAAGCATAGTTTGCACACCTTTGTTTTTGAACGAAGATCCACAGATCATTGGATTGATATCCATTGCTAAAGTAGCTTTGCGAATGGCACGAATCACTTCTTCTTCAGTAATCTTTGATGGATCATCAAAGAATTTTTCCATCAGCTCATCATCGTACTCAGCAACTACTTCAAGCATTTTTTCTCTCCACTCTTCAGCTTCGCCCAACAGGTCGGCAGGAATTTCCTCTACAGAATATTCAGCACCCATTGTTTCATCATGCCAAAGAATAGCTTTCATTTTGATCAAATCCACAACGCCTTTGAATTTTTCTTCAGCGCCGATTGGAATTTGAATAGGACATGGTTTAGCACCCAAAACGTCTTTTACCTGACGTACAACTTCGAAGAAGTCGGCACCCGAACGGTCCATTTTGTTTACGTAACCAATACGTGGTACGTTGTATTTATCAGCCTGACGCCAAACTGTTTCAGATTGAGGCTCAACACCACCAACCGCACAGAAAGTAGCCACAGCACCGTCAAGAATACGCAAAGAACGCTCTACCTCTACAGTAAAGTCAACGTGTCCCGGAGTGTCAATCAGGTTGATTTTATATTTATCACCCAAGAAATTCCAGAATGTTGTTGTAGCAGCAGAAGTGATGGTAATACCACGCTCTTGCTCTTGTTCCATCCAGTCCATGGTAGCAGCACCATCGTGAACCTCACCAATTTTGTGAGTCAAACCAGTATAAAACAGAATACGTTCAGACGTAGTTGTTTTACCGGCATCGATATGCGCCATGATACCGATATTTCTAGTATAACTTAAATCTCCTTTAGCCATTTGTAAACTATGATTTCTTTTTTATTATCTATTAAAATCTGAAGTGTGCAAATGCGCGGTTAGCTTCAGCCATACGGTGCATATCTTCTTTACGTTTGAAAGCACCACCCTGGTTATTGAATGCGTCAACGATTTCGGCAGCCAATTTATCAGCCATCGAGCGTCCACCACGTTTGCGGGCGTATAAAATAAGATTTTTCATTGAAATTGATTCCTTACGATCAGCACGGATCTCAGTAGGAACCTGGAAAGTAGCACCACCAACACGACGAGACTTAACCTCTACAAGTGGAGTGATGTTTTCAAGCGCTTTCTTCCAAATCTCTAGGGAGGATTTTTCTTCGTTTGGAAGTTTTGCTTTTACAGTTTCGAGAGAAGAATAAAAGATGTCGAAAGCAGTTGATTTCTTGCCATCGTACATCAGGTGGTTTACAAATTTTGTAACCATCGATTCATTGAAAACGGGATCAGGAAGGATCAACCGTTTTTTTGGTTTCGATTTTCTCATTTGGAAAATAATAATTTCGTTTTTGTTTTTGGTTGCTCTTAGTCATACTTCAACAACTCCACCGAGTTATTTACTCAACCTGTCATCTGCTACCTGAAAACGCAAACAAGTTTTAAACTTGATTTTGTTAGTTTTTCTTCGAAAAGAAAGGATGATGTTTCCCCAAGCGGGGAAGGTTACCTATTAACGGTACGCTCTACTTATTTCTTTTTACCTTTAGCAGGTGCTCCTTTAGCAGGTGCTTGTCCTGGTTTTGGGCGTTTTGCTCCATATTTCGAACGACGTTGTGTGCGGCCGTTTACACCGGCAGTATCAAGAGTTCCACGAACCACGTGATAGCGTACCCCTGGAAGGTCTTTTACACGACCACCACGTACCATTACGATAGAGTGCTCTTGCAAGTTGTGTCCTTCGCCCGGAATGTAAGCATTCACTTCTTTTTGGTTAGTCAAACGCACACGAGCTACTTTACGCATAGCCGAGTTCGGTTTTTTAGGAGTAGTAGTGTACACACGAACACAAACACCACGACGTTGAGGACATGAATCCAACGCAGGCGATTTGCTCTTGTCAATAAGTTCTGCTCTTCCTTTTCTAACTAATTGCTGAATTGTAGGCATTTTACTTTGTTTTAAAAATCTTTAATTGCTTTATTTTTATCCATTTGGGTATACTCCAAAATGGGTTGCAAAGATAGGCATAATATTTCAATCCACAATGAGTTAGCGCAATTATTTGAAAATAAATCAGAAAAGCAATTTTGGAGGTGCAATATGGCAGCAAATTCAAACACAAACCGGGCAATAAATGGATAATCACGATCCATATTATTGCCCGGCCGGGTAAACACAAAATTAAAAACTACACTAAGAAACTCAATCTTCAAAACAATTGACTCAACGCCCGGGATTAAACGGAGCTAAATCAAGAGTCGTTTTCTTTCCAGTAATCAATTCCGAGAGCAACAAACCCGTGGCTGGCGCCAAAGTTACACCCATCATGGAATGACCTGTACCTACATATATATTTGAATACTTACTCACTTTACCTATAAACGGCAATCCATCGAACGAACACGGACGATGTCCCTGCCATATTTCTTTCTCATCCACTTGCATATCAGTTTGAGTTGGGTAAAAATCGCCAACTGCCTTTATGATCTGCTTTACCCGAGCCTGACGAATTTTCATATCACCATATCCCACTTCCATACCTCCACCAAACTGAGTCAATCCATCGCCAAGCGGAGTTACAGCCACATTAGCATCTGACAATAATGCAGGGAAATGAATCTTCGCATTTGCCTTTACTTTAAAGCTATACCCCTTGCCTGGCTGCACAGGCATATTTACTTTTATCTTTTTCATTACCGGCAAACTCCACATACCAGCCGCAATCACCAAATCATCACAAGCTACATTCCCTTTTGAGGTAACTATAGACACTGCCTTTTGCCCTTCAATATTGATATCCAACACCTCAATATTGGTCATGATCTTCACTCCACTTTTCTGCAGTGCTTTTACCAACGATTGCATCAATGACGATGGATTTAAATGATCATCGGAGTGATAATGAACTCCACCACTGACCAAAGGCAAAGCATCCGGTTCGAATTTATGAACATCGGTAGTGGTCAAATCGGTCACTTTCAAACCCGCTTTTCGGGCAATATCCGCTTCATGCCTCAACTCCTCACCTACTTTCTCCGCTTTATAAAGCATCAACAATCCCTTTTCCCAAAATGGGAATTCTAATTCATTATATTCTTTCAGTCCGGCATAAAGACTCTTACTGAAAAGGCTGAGCTCTTTCAAAACCGGAATTGACTTTTGCACATGTTTATTAGTAGCCGAAGCCGCAAAACGGGCATACCATTGAAATAAGTCCAAATCAGGACATAGATTTGCAGCAACCGGCGAAGTAGATTTAAACATATCCAAAACACCTTTGCGCAACATACCCGGCGATGCAAAAGGAACCACATGACTTGGCACAATCAATCCTGCATTTCCAAAAGAACACCCATCATGCAAATCGGTACGCTCCACTACCGTCACTTTCGCACCCGACTTCTGTAAATACCACGCCGTAAACAGCCCTACGACACCACCCCCAACAATAACAATTTTACTCATAACAATAATATTCTACAAAAAATTCCACATCACACTTTCAAATAATAAATTCTTTAGAATTAAAGTATTGGCCAAAGCATATTGATTAAAGCAATGCTTCTGCAAAAGGCAGAAGCAAAGGTGATTATCACAAGGTATTCAGAAGCAAGAAAGATTAAATTTTTACATGTAAAAAAGATCAGAATTGATCAACCAACTCAGATCACCTGAAAACCGTGAGCATAAGGATCATCTTCGTCGTCTATCAATATATTATTGTATCCGGTAATTTTTGCCCAACCCTCAATACTTGGTATAATGGCCGGAAAATCACCCACGGTGGTAAGATCTTCCACTCGACCAACAAATTGGCTACCGATAATACTTTCATGAATAAACTGTTCGCCTTTGACCAGTTTTCCACGAGCCACCAGTTGAGCCATACGCGCCGACGTACCAGTACCACAAGGAGAACGGTCTATCGCTTTATCACCATAGAATACCGCATTACGACCTCCCGCTTCGGGCGAAATAGTCGCACCCGTCCATTGAATATGACTCACCCCACAAATCTGAGGATTTTCAGGATGCTGAAACACGAATTGCTCATTGATCAGCTTGCGCAATGGTCGACTAAACGCAATTAATTCATCGGCTGAATAATGTTCCAGCCCTTTGAAATTTTCCTGTGGATCAACAATTGCGTAATAGTTTCCACCATAGGCAACATCAAATTTCAATTTACCCAACGGAGGAAAATCAATTTCCAAATCTTTACCAGCCAGATAAGATGCAATATTGGTCAATCGAACTGACTTCACCTTTTTGCCATCCAATGTATATTTCACACGAATAAGACCAGCAGGCGCTTCAACCCGCAACTCACCCGGAACTTTTGGGATTACCAAGCCCTGCTCTATGGCAACGGTCACAGTACCGATAGTTCCATGCCCGCACATTGGCAGACAACCACTGGTCTCGATAAATAAAATTCCTATATCATTTGCAGGATCGGTAGGTGGATATAAAATACTCCCCGACATCATATCGTGCCCACGAGGTTCAAACATTAACCCCTTCCGTATCCAGTCGTATTCTTTTAAAAAATGCAATCTGCGCTCGAACATATTACTGCCTTCGAGCAGCGGACCACCACCTGCCACCACCCTTACCGGGTTTCCGCAAGTGTGCGCATCCACACAGAAAAATGTTTTAGTAGCCATAATTAATATCGTTTTACAGATTCCTTACTCAACTCACCATTCACTCTTCTCCATATTTTCAACGGATTTTCGTCCTTCAACTCATCCGGCAAATACGCATCAGGCGCATCCTGAAAAGCCACCGGACGTACAAATCTTTTTATTGCGTCCACACCTACTGATGTAAAACGCGAATCGGTTGTGGATGGATACGGACCTCCGTGCTGCATTGCATAACAAACTTCAACACCCGTAGGCACACCGTTGAAAATCAACCGACCAACCACTTCCTGTATTTTATGCAAGGCAGATGAATAATTCTGAATATCAACTTCAGTACCCATTACAGATGCAGTCAACTGACCATCAAAAGCCGAAAGCACCTGCTCAAACTCATCAGCACCATAACACACAATTAATAATGAAAATGGTCCAAAAATTTCTTCCGCCATTTCGGGGTTTCTCAAAAACTCAGAACCCGTTACACGTGCTACGGCAGGACGACCTTTAAAATCATCACCCAAAACATCCGACTCGGCCAAAACATCCAATTTTGGCAACGCAAACAACTGGTTGGTTTTTGAATTATAATTTGCCACCATATTGGCATGTAGCATAGCCTGTGGCATCAGCTTTTTAATTTCCAGCGATAATGCATACTGAAAACGTGTAGCTGCATCGGACTCCATCACCACCATGACACCCGGATTGGTACAAAACTGACCAGCACCCAAATTCAAAGAAGCAGCCATGGTTGCCGCCAATTGTTCCGGCATGGCTTCCAGTTTTTCAGGCAATAACATCACCGGATTTACACTTCCCATTTCAGCAAAAACCGGAATGGGCTCTTTTCGCTTTTGTGCCAATTCATACAGACTCTTTCCCCCACGATGAGAACCGGTAAAAGCCACCGATTTTACGTCAGGATGCAGAACCAACTGCTCACCTACCGAGAATTCAATGGCATTTAAAGAAGAAAAAACACCATCCGGCATACCGGTTTTCATTGCTGCTGCCGCAATTGCCACTGCAACCAACTCATTGGTACCTGCATGATACGGATGAACTTTTACGACAACAGGATTGCCCGCCGCCAATGCAGAGGCTGTATCACCTCCGGCAGTAGAAAATGCTAATGGAAAATTACTCGCCGTAAACACCACCACAGGACCCACCGGCATCAACATTTTACGGATATCCGGACGAGGTAGCGGAGCACGTTCTGGCAAAGCTTCATCAATCGCAGCATCCACCCAATGGCCACTTTCAAGCAATGAAGCAAAAAGTCGCAACTGACCGGTAGTTCGTCCACGCTCGCCGATGATACGCCCTTCGGGTAAACCCGATTCTGCACAAGCTCTTTGAATCAGCATTTCACCCATGGCTTCAATCTCATCGGCAATTGCTCTTAAAAATGCAGCCTTTTCAATTCCTGATTTTGTTTTATAAATTTCGTACGCAGATTTGGCTTTACTTACTGCCAAATCAACCTCATCTTTACTAGCTTGCAAAAAACAACCATCCAACAACTCACCAGTAGCAGGATTAGTTACATAAAATTCATTGCCACTTTTAGCCGATAGTTCAAATCCGATTATATTGTTACCGTGTATCATATGTGTGTTTTATTGAAAGAATAAAAGGGGAACGCAACTCTTACTGATGATAAAA
>JBJOOU010000256.1:0-43853 GCA_046051105.1 Bacteroidota bacterium | reverse complement strand
GTCCGCTAATTCGCGCCATGGTAGAGTGTTTACAGCCCGAGCCGATGAAAACCATAGCCGACCCGGCTTGTGGTACAGGTGGTTTCTTTCTGGCTGCTTACGACTATCTGGTGCAAAACTACAGTCTGGACAAAGAGCAAAATAAGTTCCTGAAGCTGAATACCTTCTTTGGTAATGAGATTGTGGCCGGTACGCGTCGTATGGCGTTGATGAACCTGTTTCTGCACAATATTGGCGATATAGAGAGCGATAATTTTATTTCGCCGGCTGATGCATTGATTGCTGCTTCGCCCGAACGGTATGATTATGTATTGGCCAATCCGCCTTTTGGTAAGAAGAGTTCGCAGACCTTTACCAACGAGGAAGGCGAGCAGGAAAAAGAAGACCTCACCTACAACCGGTCTGATTTCTGGGCTACCACCAGCAACAAACAGCTGAACTTTTTGCAACATATCCGCTCCATGCTGAAAACCACCGGAAGGGCTGCGGTAGTGGTACCTGATAATGTGTTGTTTGAAGGAGGTGCGGGAGAAACCATTCGTAAGAAGTTACTCGAAACCACCGACCTGCATACTATCCTGCGTTTACCAACAGGTATTTTCTATGCACAGGGTGTAAAGGCGAATGTCATTTTCTTTGACAACAAACCAGCAAGCAAAGAGCCTTGGACAAAAGAGGTGTGGGTGTATGACTACCGTACCAATATACACCATACCCTGAAAAAGAATGCGCTAAACTTCGAAGTGCTAACCGATTTTATCAAATGCTATAATCCGGGAAATCGCTTCCTTCGACAATCTCAGGAACCAATAGGGGAAAGTCGCTGGCGCAAATTTACCTACGAAGAAATCATTGCTCGGGATAAAACCAGTCTGGATATCACCTGGCTGAAAGACCAGTCTCTGGCCGACCTGGATAATCTGCCCGAACCGGATGATATTGCACAGGATATTATGGAAAATCTGGAGGCTGCTCTCGAGAGCTTTCGGGAGATAGTAGCCAAGTTGTAGAGTAGGTAGGTCGGATTCCGATAAACATAAGATCGGTATAAATTCCTGTTGATGCAGGGGTTTATACCGATCTTTTTTTTGTTTCCCGGGTGTGTAAGGGATGTGTGCTGTTAATAATGCAGTTGAATGACGTTATTGTATATTAAAGTTTTGCATGAAGTTGGTGCACCAGAGTGCAAGTGAGTGCAAGTGAGTGCAAAGTGCCTGATATACGGCTTTTTGTAAGGTTTTGGGGTTTGTTGGAGTGAAAAACTACTTGTAAATTTGCACTATCGCAACAAGAAAAAAGGGCCCTTTGATTGGTGTGGATAGAAACAATTTTTAGTATTAATCCTTTAAAAAAGGAGGTAATTATGGCAACAAGCCAAAACCCGCTGACAGGGAAAATGTCAGGAGCCGTGGGCAATTTTGTTACATCAACATTGGGCTCAAAAAATATTGTCCGTTCAAAAGCATTTGCAAGGCGTGATCCGAAAACAGATGCACAGCAAAAACAGCGCGACGGTTTTAAACTGGTGGCAGATCTTAGCACAACGTTGGGTGGTATTCCGCAGGAAGGATTCGTACAGTTGGCCGGTAATGTGTCGGCTTATACAGCCTTTGTAGCGAAAAACATTCGCGAGGCACTGGATAAGACCGGCGATGTAACCGTGATTGATTACAGCAAGGTGTCGGTTTCGGATGGCACTCTTCCGTTGGTGGCGGTTACAGGTGCAACAGTTACTGCTACGGGTGTGGAGCTGGAGTATGCTGCTCAGTCGGCTATGCAGGCTAACCGCAGTGATGATGAGATTATTGCGGTTGTTTTGCTTAAGACAGGTGAAGTGTGGGTAAGCCGTCAGGCGAGGGGCGAGGCTGAAGAAGCTAAGCTGGTCGTAGCTGTGAAATCACTTCAGGCAGAGAATGTGCAGGCTATTTATGTGTTTGCGCTTCGGGCGGATAAAAGTAAGGCCTCGGGTACTACCTGGGTGGCTTTATAGGTTCTGTATTGTGTAAAGATAGAAAGACTATTTGAATGAAAACGCAGATTTGGCTTATCGCCCGGTCTGCGTTTTTAATATCCGTACCTTGAAATGTATTTGATGTTTATTCGTTTGTGGATAATTGAGTGCGGATGTTCAGGAGGTTTTGAAAGATGAATGTTTCTAATAAATTGAGGTTCCGATGACTAGCCATCAAAAGTTATTCGAAAATATTTCTCATTATTCGTTTGCCAATAAAAAAACATTCCCTATCTTTGCAGTCCCAAAATGGAAATAAAAATAAACTCATTAAATAATTAGTAATTATGATCGTAGTACCAGTAAAAGAAGGCGAAAACATTGAAAGAGCATTGAAAAAATTCAAACGTAAATTCGAAAAAACAGGCGTTGTAAAAGAATTGCGTCGTCGTCAATGCTTCGACAAACCTTCTGTAGTAGGTCGCGAAAAGAAAATGCACGCGATTTACGTTCAAAAAATGCAGTTAGGCGAAGAATAAGCCAGTAAAAACTTTTCCGAAAGCTTGCTTTCGAAGTTTTTTTACCTTATTTTCGTTGCAGATTTGAGTGTACGGTTATGATTGACGAATTTCTGCAATATATACAGTATGAGAAGAATTATTCTTCTCATACTGTTTTGTCGTATCATACTGATCTGATTCAGTTTTGCGATTTTCTGGAAACTGCTCCTGCTGAATTTCCTTATTCAGTCATTTCTTCTGACGATATCCGTAAGTGGATTGTGTATATGTTGTCCGAAGATGTCTCTCCCAGAACGCTGTCCCGCAAGATGTCTACACTCAAATCGTATTGGCATTTTCTGCTTGTGAAAGGATATGTTCGAAATAATCCCACGTTAAAAATAGTTCTGCCTAAAACAAAGAAAGCGCTGCCTGCGTTTTTCAAAGAAAGCGAAATGGAGATGGCGCTGGATGATACCTTTGGCGCGGAGGATTTTGAGTCTGTCCGTGATCGTTTGGTATTGGAGGTGTTTTATCTGACCGGGATGCGTCGCTCGGAATTGATGAATTTGAAAGATAATGATGTTGATTTTGATGCAAAGACGATTCGGGTGCTGGGAAAGCGCAATAAGGAGCGGATCATTCCTATAAGTGCGGAATTGTGTGGGAATATAAAGCGATATATCGATATTAGAATATGTGAGGTTGGGATGCTGACGGAGTTTTTGTTCGTAAGAAAGAATGGGTGTCAGTTGTATGTGTCCTTACTATATAATATAGTCCATAATAAAATGTCAGAAGTAAGTAGTTTGCATAAACGAAGTCCACATGTTTTGCGCCATACGTTTGCAACTGGTATGTTGAACGGAGGAGCTGATATAAATGCAGTGAAAGATTTGCTTGGTCATAGTAGTTTGGCTGCGACGCAGGTGTATACTCATGCGAGCTTCGATGAATTACACAATATATATAATCAGGCCCACCCTCGGGTCAAATAAAGAAGGAGGCAATTATGAAACTAAGGATCCAAGCCATCAATTTTGATGCGACTACCACGTTAGAGTCTTTTGTAGGTAAAAAAGTAGCAAGACTTGAGAAGAATTATGATGAAATAGTGAATGTAGAGGTGTATTTGAAGGTAGTAAAGCCAGAAACAGCCACCAATAAGGAGGCTGAAATTAAGGTTTCGATACCAAATGTGGAGTTTTTTGCTTCAAAAACCTGTGATTCTTTTGAGGAAGCTGTAGACCTAAGTGTCGATGCACTAGATAAACAGATACGTAAGTACAAGGAAAAAACAAATAAAAAATAAAAAAAGGACTAGAAATGTTTTGTAGTCCAAAATATTTCCGTACATTTGCAAGCCGTTTGAAACGAAGGATTCAAACGGCTTTTTAAACGGAATAAATTGCTATATATTAGTATATTGCCTCTTTAGCTCAGTTGGCCAGAGCACGTGATTTGTAATCTCGGGGTCGTTGGTTCGAATCCGACAAGAGGCTCAAAAAATACACAAAATGTAAAAATCAGAGGATTTTGACGTGTATTAATAGCAATGGGCAGTTACCAGAGTGGCCAAATGGGGCTGACTGTAACTCAGCTGTCTTTCGACTTCGGTGGTTCGAATCCATCACTGCCCACTACACGTTTTGAAAATGAAGCGATTTGAGGAATTGAAAATTATCTTCAAATTTTCAGATCAATAAATTTTCAAATTAATTTGCGGAAGTAGCTCAGTTGATAGAGCATTAGCCTTCCAAGCTGAGGGTCGCGGGTTTGAGCCCCGTCTTCCGCTCAAAAAGAGCGAAGTTTTTCAGTAGCTCTTTTTTATTGCTGATGTAGCTCAGGGGTAGAGCACTTCCTTGGTAAGGAAGAGGTCGCGGGTTCAAGTCCCATCATCAGCTCAAAACTTTGTGAGCTTTTATAAAACAATAGAAATTAATTTAAAAATAATCTTTGAGTTATGGCAAAAGAAAAATTTGACAGGTCAAAGCCTCACGTAAACGTAGGTACTATCGGTCACGTTGACCACGGTAAAACTACTTTGACCGCTGCAATTACAACAGTACTTGCTAAAAAAGGACTTTCTGAATTGCGTTCATTCGATTCAATCGACAATGCTCCTGAAGAAAAAGAGCGTGGTATTACAATCAACACTGCGCACGTAGAATATCAAACTGCTAACCGTCACTACGCACACGTTGACTGTCCAGGTCACGCTGACTACGTAAAAAACATGGTTACAGGTGCTGCTCAGATGGACGGTGCAATCATCGTAGTTGCTGCAACTGATGGTCCTATGCCTCAAACACGTGAGCACATTCTTTTGGCTCGTCAGGTAAACGTACCTCGTATCGTTGTATTCATGAACAAATGTGACATGGTTGACGATGCTGAGATGTTGGAACTTGTAGAAATGGAAATGCGTGAATTGCTTTCATTCTATGAATTCGACGGCGACAACACTCCAATCATCCGTGGTTCTGCTCTTGGTGGATTGAACGGTGTTGCTGAGTGGGAAGATAAAATCATGGAATTGATGGATGCTGTTGATACCTGGATTGAATTACCTCCACGTGCTGTTGACAAACCATTCTTGATGCCAGTTGAAGACGTATTCTCTATTACTGGTCGTGGTACTGTTGCTACAGGTCGTATCGAAACTGGTATCATCAAAACTGGTGAAGAAGTTCAGATCATCGGTCTTGGACAACAAGCTAAAAAATCAGTTGTTACTGGTGTGGAAATGTTCCGCAAAATTCTTGACGAAGGTCAAGCTGGTGATAACGTTGGTTTGTTGCTTCGTGGTATCGACAAAGAAGAAATCAAACGTGGTATGGTTATTACCCACCCAGGTAAAGTGACTCCTCACACTCAGTTCAAAGCTGCTGTGTATATCTTGAAAAAAGAAGAAGGTGGTCGTCACACTCCATTCCACAACAAATACCGTCCTCAGTTCTACATCCGTACATTGGACGTAACTGGTGAAATCACTTTGCCAGAAGGAACTGAAATGGTAATGCCAGGTGACAACCTTGAGTTAACTGTAACTTTGATCTATCCAGTAGCTTGTAACATTGGTTTACGTTTTGCTATCCGTGAAGGTGGACGTACAGTAGGATCTGGTCAGATCACAGAACTTCTTGACTAATCCTTAGGCATTCCCAACCTCCCCTGGGGAGTAGTAAGGATGAAAAGGACAAGAAGTTTCTTCAAAATAAATAGTAGCCTCCTCTGAAACATGAGGAGCTACTTATAATACGGGCGTAGCTCAGTTGGTAGAGCACCGGTCTCCAAAACCGGGTGTCGGGAGTTCGAGTCTCTCTGCCCGTGCAAATTTCTATTCTTATGAAGAAGATAATTAACTATATCAAAGAGGCATATTCAGAATTGGTTCAAAAAGTTTCGTGGCCTTCGCGCTCGGAGCTTACCAACAGCGCGGTAGTTGTATTGATAGCTTCCGTCATTCTCGCGTTGTTAGTGTGGGTTATGGACCTTGGTTTTGAAAAAATCATGAATTTGATTTACGGTTCACTGTCTTAATTATTTATTAAAAGGAGGTCATTAACGTGTCTGAAGCAACTAATATGAAATGGTACGTTCTACGTGCTATTAGTGGAAAAGAGAACAAGGTAAAAGAATATATTGATGCTGAAATCAAGAATTCCGATCTTGGTCAATTTGTTGCACAGGTGTTAATCCCTACTGAGAAAGTGTACCAAATCCGTAACGGCAAAAAAATTACGAAAGAGCGTAGTTGCATGCCGGGATATATTCTGATAGAAGCACATTTGATTGGTGAAATTCCCCACCGTCTTCGCAACACTCCTAATGTTATCGGCTTTTTAGGCGAAAAAAATAATGTTCCAACTCCGATTCGTCAATCGGAGGTGAACCGTATTTTGGGCACTGTGGATGAGCTGCAGGAAACTGCTGCTGAAATGCTAACACCATTTTATGTAGGCGAAAACGTAAAAGTGATCTTTGGACCATTTAGTGGTTTCAGTGGTCTCATTGAGGAAGTAAACACCGAGAAAAAGAAACTCAAAGTTATGGTTATGATTTTCGGACGAAAAACCCCGCTCGAACTCGGCTTCACTCAGGTAGAAAAGGAGTAGAAGAGTTTTGTTACACCCTTCTTTCCATTTTTAAACTTCAAAATTAAAGATTATTATGGCAAAAGAAATTGCTGGACTTATTAAATTACAGATCAAAGGAGGTGCGGCAAACCCATCTCCCCCAGTAGGACCTGCACTTGGTTCTAAAGGGATCAATATTATGGAGTTTTGCAAACAGTTCAATGCCAGAACCCAGGACAAAGCAGGTAAAGTATTACCTGTTGTCATCACCTACTATACTGACAAATCATTCGACTTTGTTGTAAAAACACCTCCGGTAGCTATCCAGTTGATGGAAGTAGCTAAACTGAAAGGTGGTTCTGCTGAGCCTAACCGTAAAAAGGTAGCTGAAATTACCTGGGAACAGGTACAAACTATCGCTCAGGACAAGATGGTTGATTTGAATTGTTTTGAATTACAAGCAGCTATGAAAATGGTTGCAGGTACAGCAAGAAGTATGGGTATTACCGTAAAAGGTACTTTTCCAGGTAACAATTAATTAAACACTTCAATTAAAAATGAGTAAACTGACAAAAAAACAAAGGTTAGCTTTAGAAAAAATTGAAGCAGGAAAAACCTATTCTCTCAAGGAAGCAGCTGCATTAGTTAAAGAAATTACGACCACTAAGTTTGACGCTTCTGTTGATATTGATGTACGCCTAGGTGTTGATCCACGTAAAGCCAATCAGATGGTTCGCGGTGTTGTATCGCTTCCAAATGGTACTGGTAAACAAGTAAAGGTTCTTGCATTATGTACTCCCGATCAGGAAGCTGCTGCTAAAGAAGCGGGAGCTGACTATGTTGGTCTCGATGAATATATCGAAAAAATCAAAGGTGGTTGGACTGATGTTGATGTTATCATCACACAGCCTGCTATCATGGGTAAATTGGGTGCTTTAGGTCGTGTTTTAGGTCCTCGTGGCTTGATGCCGAACCCTAAAAGTGGTACTGTAACTAACGAAGTTGGTAAAGCAGTAAAAGAAGTAAAACAAGGTAAAATCGACTTTAAAGTTGATAAATACGGTATTGTTCACACGTCTGTAGGTAAAGTATCTTTTACTCCAGAACAGATTACTGAAAATGCTAAGGAATTTGTTTCTACTTTGATGAAACTGAAACCCACTGCCGCTAAAGGTACTTATGTAAAGAGCATTTATCTTTCAAGCACAATGAGTATGGGTATTAAAATTGACCCTAAATCAGTTGAAGAATAAAATTAAAAATTTATGAATAAGGAAGATAAAAGCGCTATTATAGAACAATTGCAAGCAACTCTTAACGAGTATGCACACTTTTATTTAGCTGATATTGGCGGTTTAAACGCTGCTCAAACCAGTGAATTAAGACGTGTTTGCTACAAAGAAGATGTAAAGCTTGTAGTTGTAAAAAACACATTGCTTCAGAAAGCACTTGATAGCTCATCGGTAGATTTCAGTGAACTTTATGGATCGTTAAAAGGTGAAACTTCATTGATGCTTTGCAACACAGCTAATGTACCTGCAAAATTAATCAGTGATTTCAGCAAAAGAAAAGACAACAAGAGCAAAAAACCTCTGTTGAAAGCAGCTTATGTTGAAGAAAGTTTCTATGTTGGCGAAAACCATTTGGAAACTCTGATTCATATCAAGAGCAAAAACGAACTTATTGGCGAAATCATCGGATTGTTGCAATCGCCTGCTAAGAACGTTGTGTCCGCACTCCAATCAGGAGGATCAACTATCCACGGCTTGTTGAAAACGCTGGGAGAAAGATAAAATTTATCGATAAAAAAGTAAAAACAAAAACATAAAAAATAAACAAAATGGCAGATTTGAAAGCTTTTGCAGAACAATTAGTTAACTTGACAGTTAAAGAAGTAAACGAGTTAGCTCAAATTTTGAAAGAAGAATATGGTATTGAACCAGCTGCAGCAGCAGTTGCAGTAGCCGCTCCAGCAGCAGGCGCAGCAGCAGAAGCAGCAGAAGAAAAAACTTCTTTTGATGTAGTATTGAAAGCAGCCGGTGCTAACAAATTAGCAATCGTTAAATTGGTAAAAGAATTGACAGGTCTTGGCTTGAAAGAAGCTAAAGACATGGTAGATGCAGCTCCTTCAGTAATCAAAGAAGGTGCATCTAAAGATGAAGCTGATGCCTTACAAAAAGCGTTGACTGAAGGCGGAGCTGAAGTTGAACTTAAATAAAATTGCCTGATTATCAGGTCTTCGGTTTAGATTCCCCCATTTTGGGGGATTCTAAACCTTTTTCTGTCTATAAAATAATTGAGTTCACTGCACCCAAATAACCTCTTTGAAAATGTCGTCATTAACAAAATCTCAAAGAATCAATTTCGCTTCGATTAAAAATCAGTTGAATTATCCTGATTTTTTGGAAGTCCAAATAAAATCTTTCCAGGACTTTTTTCAGATGGACACCGCTCCTGAAAAAAGAAAATCTGAAGGTCTGTTTAAGGTATTTGCCGAAAACTTTCCTATTGCAGATACCCGTAACAACTTCATCCTCGAATTCCTCGATTACTACGTTGATCCTCCACGTTATTCAATCGATGAGTGTATCGAACGTGGCTTAACTTACAGCGTACCTCTGAAAGCTAAGCTTAAATTGTATTGCACCGACCCTGATCACGAAGATTTCGATACTGTGATTCAGGATGTGTTCCTTGGTCCTGTTCCATATATGACTCCTAAAGGAACTTTTGTAATCAATGGTGCTGAGCGTGTAATCGTTTCGCAATTGCACCGTTCGCCCGGTGTTTTCTTTGGTCAGAGTACTCATGCTAACGGTACAAAACTTTACTCTGCCCGTATCATCCCTTTCCGCGGATCATGGATTGAGTTTGCTACAGACATCAATAATGTGATGTATGCTTACATCGATCGTAAGAAAAAGCTTCCTGTAACTACGTTGCTTCGTGCAATTGGTTTCGAGAGCGATAAAGATATTTTGGAAATCTTCAACCTTGCTGAAGAAGTAAAGGTTAACAAAACAAGTCTTAAGAAAGCGGTAGGTCAAAAATTGGCTGCCCGTGTTCTGAAGTCATGGGTGGAAGATTTCGTAGATGAGGATACAGGTGAGGTGGTAACTATCGAACGTAACGAGGTTATCATTGATCGTGAAACGATTCTTGATAATAGTCATATTGATGATATCTTAGAGTCAGGAACTCAAACAATCCTATTGCATAAAGCGGATGCAAATCAAAACGACTATGCAATAATTTATAACACTTTACAGAAGGACCCTAGTAACTCTGAAAAGGAGGCAGTGCTTTATATTTATCGACAATTGCGTAATGCAATTCCTGCCGATGACTCTACAGCCCGTGAGGTGATCAACAACCTGTTCTTCTCTGAAAAACGTTATGACCTTGGCGATGTAGGTCGTTTTAGAATCAACCGTAAATTGAATCTAACTATTGATCCGCAAACTAAGGTACTTACTAAAGAAGATATCATCGAAATCATTAAATATCTTATTGAGCTGATTAACTCAAAAGCGGATGTAGATGATATCGACCACTTGAGTAACCGTCGCGTACGTACAGTAGGCGAACAATTATATAATCAATTCGGTGTGGGACTTTCCCGTATGGCTCGTACGATTCGTGAAAGAATGAACGTACGCGACAACGAGGTATTTACTCCGATCGATTTGATCAATGCAAAGAGCATTTCTTCTGTTATTAATTCTTTCTTCGGAACAAATGCATTATCCCAGTTCATGGATCAACAAAATCCACTGGCTGAGATTACGCATAAACGCCGTATGTCGGCTCTTGGGCCCGGTGGACTTTCACGTGAGCGTGCAGGTTTCGAGGTTCGTGACGTACACTATACACACTATGGTCGTTTGTGTCCGATTGAAACTCCAGAAGGTCCAAACATTGGTTTGATTTCATCTCTTTGTATTTATGCAAAAATCAATGATCTGGGCTTTATCGAAACTCCTTATCGCAAGGTGAACAATGGAGTTGTTGATATTACTGAAAACGGAATTGAATATTTTACTGCTGAAGAAGAAGAAGGCAAAATCATTGCTCAGGGTAATGCACCATTGGACGAAAATGGTAAATTTATCCGTACTAAAGTGAAGTCACGTCTTGAGGCTGACTTTCCGGTAGTTGCTCCTGAAGAGGTGGGATTGATGGATGTAGCACCTTCTCAGATTGCATCAATTGCAGCAGCGTTGATTCCTTTCCTTGAGCATGATGATGCGAACCGTGCATTGATGGGGTCGAATATGATGCGCCAGGCTGTACCATTGCTTCGTTGCGATTCTCCAATTGTGGGAACTGGTATCGAAGCACAGTTGATTCAGGATTCGAGAACTCAGATTATGGCTGAGGGAGAAGGAGTCGTTGAATTTGTGGATGCAACCTGTATCAAAATTCGCTACGATCGTACAGAAGATGAGGAGTATGTAAGCTTCGATTCAGCTGTAAAAGAATATAAAATACCGAAATTCCAAAAAACCAACCAAAACACTACTATCGACTTACGTCCGATCATTCGTCGTGGCGAAAGAGTAACCAATGGTCAGATTTTGACTGAAGGTTATTCAACAGAGAAGGGTGAGTTGGCGATTGGTAAAAACCTTAAAGTGGCGTTCATGCCATGGAAAGGATATAACTTCGAGGATGCAATCGTTATCAATGAACGTGTAGTTCGTGAAGATGTATTTACTTCTGTGCACGTGGTTGAGCAGTTGCTTGATGTGCGCGAAACCAAACGTGGAGTAGAGGAATTTACTTCTGATATTCCAAACGTGAGTGAAGAAGCTACAAAAGATCTTGATGAAAACGGAATTATTCGTATCGGTGCACGTATCGAGCCAGGTGATATTATTATTGGTAAGATAACTCCGAAGGGAGAATCTGATCCATCTCCGGAAGAGAAACTTCTGCGTGCTATCTTTGGTGATAAGGCAGGAGATGTGAAAGATGCTTCATTGAAAGCTACTCCTTCATTGTCGGGTGTTGTTATTGGAAAACGTTTGTTCTCCAAAGCACAGAAAAACCGTAAATCGAAACTTGCAGACAAAGCTGTGTTACCTCGTTTGGATGAAGAGTTTGAAAACCAGGCTGCTGCATTGTTGGAGACATTGGTTGAAAAACTGATGACTTTGATTGGTGATAAAACTTCGGCAGGTGTAAAAGATTATCTTGGAACAGATATCATTTCTCGTAATAGCAAGTTTACTCATGATCGTTTGCGTGAGATCGATTATACATCTATTCAGTTAAGCAAATGGACATCAGATGATCATAAAAATGAGTTGGTAAAACAGCTGATTATGAACTATCTGAGAAAGTATAAAGAACTCGATGCACAGATTAAACGTCAGAAGTTTAATATCACGATTGGTGATGAGCTTCCAAATGGTATTGTGCAAATAGCGAAAGTATATATTGCTAAAAAGCGTAAGATCCGTGTAGGTGATAAAATGGCGGGACGTCACGGTAACAAAGGTATCGTTTCGCGTATTGTTCGCCAGGAAGATATGCCATTCCTTGAAGATGGGACTCCGGTTGATATTGTATTGAACCCACTTGGTGTACCTTCTCGTATGAACCTTGGACAGATTTTCGAAACTGTACTTGGATGGGCAGGTAAAGAACTGGGTGTGAAATTTGCAACTCCAATTTTTGATGGTGCTTCTATGGATGACCTGAATGGTTGGACTGATAAAGCAGGGATACCAAGATATGGAAAAACTTATCTGATTGATGGTGGTACCGGCGAAAGATTTGACCAACCTGCTACAGTGGGTGTGATTTACATGCTGAAACTTGGTCACATGGTTGAAGACAAAATGCACGCGCGTTCAATCGGACCATACTCCCTTATTACTCAACAGCCACTTGGTGGTAAAGCTCAGTTTGGGGGACAACGTTTCGGAGAGATGGAGGTTTGGGCACTCGAAGCATTCGGTGCTGCTCACATTCTTCAGGAAATCCTTACTGTTAAGTCGGATGATGTTATGGGTCGTGCCCGTACATATGAAGCGATTGTTAAGGGAGATCCGATGCCAACGCCCGGAATACCAGAATCGCTCAATGTATTGCTACACGAGCTTCGTGGCTTAGGTCTGAGCATTAATCTGGAATAAGACCATTCAAATAAATTCCCGGATGTAAATCCGGGAATTACCAATTGCAAATTTCAATTGTAACTTGTAAATTTAATAAAAGTTATGGCTTTTAAACATGATAATAAGGTAAAGACTAATTTCAATAAGATCTCGATCGGTTTAGCATCGCCCGAAGAAATATTGAAATTATCGAGTGGTGAGGTCTTAAAACCCGAAACCATTAATTATCGTACCTACAAACCCGAACGTGATGGTCTGTTCTGTGAACGCATTTTCGGTCCGACAAAAGACTTCGAATGTCATTGTGGAAAATACAAACGTATTCGCTACAAAGGCATCGTTTGTGACCGATGCGGTGTAGAGGTAACAGAGAAAAAAGTTCGTCGTGAGCGTATGGGGCATATCCAGTTAGTGGTGCCTGTAGCTCATATCTGGTACTTCCGTTCATTGCCAAATAAAATTGGTTATCTGCTCGGAATGCCAACCAAGAAACTTGATGCGATTATATATTACGAAAAATACGTAATTATCCAGGGAGGTATTCTCGAAAACGGAGAGAATATCAGCACTGGTGAATTGCTTTCAGAAGATGAATATCTTGACATTATGGAAGCTCTTCCACGCGAAAATCAACTGCTGGAAGATAACGATCCAAACAAGTTCATTGCAAAAATGGGTGCTGATGCTATCTATGATATGCTTACCCGTTTGGATTTGGATGAACTTTCGTATGAATTGCGTCACAAAGCAAATACAGATACTTCTCAACAACGCAAGAATGAAGCATTGAAACGTCTACAAATTGTAGAATCGTTCCGTGCATCAAAATTGCGCAATAAACCAGAGTGGATGATCGTTAAGATCGTTCCCGTAATTCCACCAGAATTGCGTCCGTTAGTTCCGCTGGATGGTGGACGTTTCGCAACTTCTGACTTAAATGACTTGTATCGTCGTGTAATTATTCGTAACAATCGTCTGAAACGTTTGATCGAAATTAAGGCTCCTGAAGTGATCCTTCGTAACGAAAAACGTATGCTTCAGGAAGCTGTAGACTCGTTGTTCGATAACTCACGTAAATCAAGTGCTGTAAAAACAGATGCCAACCGTCCGTTGAAATCACTTTCGGATTCGTTGAAAGGTAAACAAGGACGTTTCCGTCAGAACCTTTTGGGTAAACGTGTAGACTATTCAGCACGTTCGGTAATTGTCGTTGGTCCAGAATTGAAGATGCATGAGTGCGGTTTGCCAAAAGATATGGCTGCTGAACTCTTCAAGCCGTTCGTTATCCGTAAATTGATTGAGCGCGGAATCGTAAAAACGGTAAAATCAGCGAAAAAAATCGTTGATCGTAAAGACCCGGTGATATGGGATATTTTAGAGTATGTGATGAAAGGACATCCCGTGCTACTAAACCGTGCCCCGACTCTTCACCGCTTGGGTATTCAGGCATTCCAGCCTAAAATGATTGAAGGAAAAGCTATTCAGCTGCACCCACTGTCATGTACTGCGTTCAATGCCGACTTTGATGGTGACCAGATGGCTGTTCACCTTCCATTAGGTAATGAGGCTGTATTGGAAGCTCAAATGTTGATGTTGGCTTCACACAATATCCTTAACCCGGCTAATGGTGCTCCGATTACAGTACCATCACAGGACATGGTTCTTGGTCTTTATTATATTACCAAACCACGTCCGGGTGCATTGGGAGAAGGACTTGTGTTCTACTCTCCGGAAGAAGCTGAAATTGCATATAATGAAAAGAAAGTAGCTCTGCACGCTCCGATCAAAGTAAAAACTTACGATGTGATCAATGGTGAGCGAGTGTTGACTATGATCGAAACTACTGTAGGACGTATCTTATTTAATAAATGTGTTCCAGAACAGGTAGGATATATCAACGAATTGCTTTCTAAAAAATCGCTTCGTGATATTATCGGTAACGTAATTGAAATTTGTGGTGTTGCTCGTACGGCTCAGTTCCTTGACGATATCAAAGATTTGGGTTATTATATGGCCTTCAAAGGTGGATTGTCGTTTAACTTAGGTGACGTTATCATTCCTGCCGAAAAAGAGCAATTGGTAAAAGAAGGTAATGCCGAAGTTGAAGAAATTCTGAATAACTACAACATGGGTTTCATTACCTTCAACGAGCGTTACAACCAGATTATCGATACATGGACACATGTTAACTCGAAACTGTCGAACATTCTGATGAAACAGTTGTCGAGCGACAATCAGGGTTTCAACTCTGTATATATGATGCTTGATTCAGGTGCCCGTGGTTCTAAAGAGCAGATTCGTCAGCTTTCAGGTATGCGTGGTTTGATGGCAAAACCTCAAAAATCAGGTGCTGAAGGTGGTCAGATTATTGAAAATCCAATTCTTTCGAACTTTAAAGAAGGTTTGTCGGTATTGGAGTACTTTATTTCTACCCACGGTGCCCGTAAAGGTTTGGCGGATACGGCTTTGAAAACTGCCGATGCGGGTTATCTGACCCGTCGTTTGGTGGACGTATCACAAGATGTTATTATCAATGAAGACGACTGTGGCACACTGCGCGGTCTGATCGCAACTGAAATGAAGAACAACGAAGACGTTATTTCTTCACTTTATGAGCGTATCCTGGGTCGTGTTTCGGTACATGATATTTATCACCCGCTTACAGGTGAACTGATTGTTAGCTCAGGCGAACAAATCACTGAGCCGCTGGCTAAGATTATTCAGGATTCTCCAATCGAGCGTGTCGAAATCCGTTCGGTATTGACCTGTGAATCGAAAAAAGGTGTTTGTGCAAAATGTTACGGACGTAACCTGGCAACCGGTAAAATGGTTCATATGGGTGAAGCTGTGGGAGTTATTGCAGCTCAATCAATTGGTGAACCTGGTACTCAGCTTACACTTCGTACGTTCCACGTCGGTGGGGTTGCTTCGAACGTTGGTGCTGAATCAAAAATCGTTCTTCGCTATGACGGTCGTCTTGAATTCGACGAGCTTCGTACCGTAGAAGGATCAGACGAAACCGGAACACACCAGGTAGTAGTAAGCCGTCTGGCTGAAATGCGTGTGGTGGATACTAATACTAATATTGCCCTTACTACTCAGAATATACCTTACGGTTCTAAATTATATGTTCAGGAAGGCCAGTTGGCTACCAAAGGAACTGTAGTTTGTGAATGGGATCCATTTAACGCTGTAATTATTGCTGAAACTGAAGGTAAGATCGAATTTGAAGATGTAGTTGAAAACGTAACCTTCAAAACTGAAACCGATGATGCAACTGGTCTGCGTGAAAAGATCATCATCGAATCGAAAGATCGTAACCGTGTTCCAAGTGCGCACATTTTGGATAAGAGCGGCGAGATTCTTCGTACATACAACCTTCCGGTGGGTGCCCACCTTGTGTTGGACAATGGCGATAACATCAAAACCGGTCAAATGCTTGTTAAGATCCCACGTGCTGTAGGTAAAGCTGGTGATATCACTGGGGGTCTTCCTCGTGTAACCGAGTTGTTCGAAGCGCGTAACCCATCTAACCCTGCTGTAGTAGCTGAGATTGATGGTGAGGTAACATTTGGTAAAATCAAACGTGGTAACCGTGAGTTGACTGTGACTTCGAAAACCGGCGAGGTTAAGAAGTACATGATTCCATTGTCGAAACAAATTCTGGTGCAGGAAAATGACTTTGTGCGTGCAGGTACTCCTCTTTCAGACGGAGCGATTACTCCATCAGACATTCTGTTGATCAAAGGGCCAACTGCTGTTCAGGATTATATCGTGAACGAAGTGCAGGACGTTTACCGTCTTCAGGGTGTGAAAATCAATGACAAGCACTTCGAAGTGATTGTACGTCAGATGATGCGTAAAGTTGAAATTCTTGAACAAGGGGATACACGCTTCCTTGAAAAACAAATTGTTGACAAACATGAGTTTATGGAAGAAAACGATCGTATCTGGGGTAAGAAAGTAATTCTTGATGCTGGAGACTCAGCTACGTTGAAACCAGGACAGATCATTACTCCACGTAAACTGCGTGACGAAAACAGTATGTTGAAACGTCGTGATATGAAACTTGTGATTACTCGCGATGCGATTGCTGCTACGTCTAACCAGATTCTTCAGGGTATTACCCGTGCGGCACTTCAAACTACCAGCTTCATGTCGGCTGCTTCGTTCCAGGAAACTACAAAAGTACTGAACGATGCTGCTATCAACGGAAAAGTGGATCGTCTGGAAGGTTTGAAAGAAAACGTTATCTGTGGTCACTTGATTCCTGCTGGTACAGGCCAACGTGAGTTCGACAAAATCGTTGTTTATTCACGCGATGAGTATGAAAAGAAAGCAGATGCACGTCGTAGTGTGATTGATATTGAAGAAAAAGTGATTGACTAACCAATCTGCTATAACTTAGAAAAGCCGGAATATCATGTTCCGGCTTTTTTATTGTCTTGCTTTCTGAGTTTGGGGTGGTTTTTTGCAACAGGATAGCGCTGAAATTAGCTAACCTTCTATTAAAAAAATACTTAGTAGAGACTCGTTTTTTGAGCGATTTAATTTGTTCGTATAATGTTTGTTTGACTCAAAAAAACAGTGTATCTTAGTAGAAAATTTAATATTAAAGGCTAGAAACACTAAGCTTTGGAAAACATGGAAAACAACTATTGTATTATTATGGCGGGTGGCGTAGGAAGTCGCTTTTGGCCATTTAGCAGAAACGATCGTCCTAAACAATTTCTCGATTTTTTCGGTACAGGACGCTCACTATTGCAACTTACTTTTGATCGCTTAAACCGTTTGGTCCCTGCGCAAAATATCCTGATTGTATCCAATGTAATCTACAAAGATTTGATTCTGGAACAATTACCCGAGATTAAAGAAAATCAGGTTCTTCTTGAACCTAATAGACGTAATACTGCTCCTTGTATTACTTATGCGGTTAATCGTATTAAAGCGATGACCGATAAAGCAAACATCATTGTAGCACCATCAGATCATTTGATTTTAAAAGAAAATGATTTTCTGGAAACGCTACAAACTGGTTTGGATTTTATTGAGAAAAATGATAACCTGCTGACACTGGGTATTAAACCAAGTCGTCCGGAAACCGGTTATGGCTACATACAAATTGGTGAAGGTGATACCAATTTGAGAAGGGTGAAAACATTTACCGAGAAGCCGAATGCTGAACTGGCACAGATATTCTTTGAAACCGGTGAGTTCTTTTGGAATTCAGGAATTTTCCTTTGGAACCTGCAAACTATCGACAAAGCATTTAAAGAGCTGCTGCCTGAGGTAGCTGATAAGTTTGAAGTAGGTAAAGAACTCTTCAACACCGATAAAGAGCAGGAATTTATTGATAATATGTATCAATCTTGTCCAAACATATCGATTGATTACGGTATCATGGAAAAGGCGTCAAATGTATATGTGCTATGTTCTGATTTTGGATGGACTGACCTCGGTACCTGGGGATCGCTTTACGAAATGTCTCCAAAAGATGAGAATCAAAATGTTACGCTGAAATGTCAAACTGCTTTCTACGAAAGTGAAGACAATATTGTTGTGCTTCCAAAGGATAAGCTGGCAGTTATTCAGGACTTGAAAGGATATATTGTGGCAGAATCAGATAATGTGTTGTTGATTTGTAAAATGGAAGAAGAGCAGCGCATACGTCAGTTTGTGAATGACATGAATATCAAATTTGACGGAAAATTCAACTAAGAATAAGGTTTTACATATAATATTTTTAATGCGGTAAGTAGTTGGCGACAACTACTTATTGTTTGTTTAGGAGGTTCGAAAAGAAAATGGCTGATATAATTCATCTGTTACCGGATTCGGTAGCCAATCAGATAGCTGCAGGAGAAGTGATTCAACGCCCGGCGTCTGTTATCAAAGAGTTGGTTGAAAACTCGATTGATGCTGGTGCTACGTATATTCAGATTCAGATAAAAGATGCTGGTCGCACGTTGATACAAGTTGTTGATGACGGAAAGGGGATGAGCGAAACAGATGCCCGTATGGCATTTGAGCGACATGCGACATCTAAAATTAAAAGTGCCGATGATTTGTTCGAACTTCGTACCATGGGATTTCGTGGTGAAGCTTTAGCTTCGATTGCGGCTGTGGCTCAGGTGGAATTGCGTACTCGCCGTGACGGTGACGAATTGGGTACATTTGTAGAAGTGGCCGGTACACGTGTTTTCAAACAGGAGTCGGTTCAATGCAATAAAGGAACATCGTTTCAGATTAAAAATTTGTTTTTTAATGTTCCAGCCCGCCGCCGGTTTTTGAAAAGTGACAATGTTGAAAAAAGCCATATTTTGAATGAGTTTTATCGCATTGTGTTGGTAAATAATGAAATAGCTTTTTCGTTTTACGACGGTGATGAGGAGATTTATAATTTGCCAGCTGCCAATACCCGGGTTCGAATTGAAAATGTGTTTGGGAAAAATGCCAAGAAAAAATGGCATCAGCAACTTTTGAATATTGAAGCAAGCACGAATCTGGTGAAAGTATATGGTTATGTAGGTAAACCTGAATACGCTCAGAAATCAGCCAGTCAATATTTCTTTGTGAATGGTAGATATATGCGTCATCCTTATTTTCATAAAGCGGTGATGATGGCTTATAACCAGATGATTCAGGCTACTGAAAGTCCCAATTATTTCATTTATTTTGAAGTAGATCCGCAGTCGATTGATATCAATATCCATCCGACCAAAACGGAAATAAAATTTGAAAATGAGCAAGCCATCTGGTCGATACTTTCAGCAACGGTGAAAGAATCGCTTGGAAAATTTAACATTGTACCTTCAATTGATTTTGATCAGGATGGGGCTTTGGACATACCTGTGAATGTGTCGCTCGAAAATGTGCGCCCGCCGCAAACTAATTTCAATCCCAATTACAACCCGTTCAGCTCATCTACTTCGTCAGGAAGTGGCTCTAATACCGGTGGTGGCTCTTCCTATAAACGACCCAATCTGGATTGGGAGCAGCTGTATGGTGGATTTGAGAAGCAAACAGAAGAAGTAGTGCCGTCGAAGATTGATTGGGATGCGGATGTGGATTTGGATATCAAAATTGAGCCGGAAGAAGAAGCTCCCTTTGTTCTGTCCTACAATTCGGCCACCGAAAGTGATCCTGTGCAACAGCAAATTGAGCATGTGGAGCAGATTCGCAATGAAAATTTTCAGTATAAAAACCGTTATATTCTTACTGGTATCAAGTCGGGCTTGTTGATGATTGATCAGCATCGTGCTCATGTGCGAATCTTGTTTGATACCTTTATGGCTGAAATGATGGGATCAAAAGGAATGACTCAGCAGGTGTTATTTCCTGAAGTATTGGAACTTAATGCAGCTGATGATTTGTATTTTCAGCAAATTTATTCCGATTTACAACATGTGGGTTTTGAAATTGAATCGTTAGGGGAGAATACTTATGAGATTAAGGGCGTACCATCGCAGTTAGGAAGCAGCAGCGTGCTTGAGCTTTTGCTCGAAATGGTAGATAAAACCAAAACAACTGCCATGGATGCTACCGAAAGTATACATGAAACGGTAGCGCTTTCGCTGGCAAAGGCATCTGCCTTGAAATCGGGGCAGCGATTATCACCAGAGGAAATGACTGACCTGATTGATAGGCTTTTTGCTTGTGCCAATCATAATTTTACACCCGATGCTAAAAAGATAATGACCATCTTCTCGCAAGATGAATTAGAAAAGCGATTCTGAGGTATTCAGAATCGCTTTTTATTTTTACTCGGTGAGAAATTTTATTCGTTCTTCCACTGCTTTTTCGCAAACGGGGCAGAAGTCTTTGGCTGCATTGGTGCGCATTCGGCAGTCGAAGTAGGGACGGTAGATGCCTTTTTTTCGATAGCCTCCCCCTTCGAAAACGCCTATTTTTTGTTTGGTTTCATCTGTAAGTGGAGTAGGGAGTAGGGTGCTTACGGGCAGCTTGTTTTTCCATTTAGCGTCGAATTTTACAAGTGTAGTGATGTTTGGCTCCCAGGGCTCTATTTTCAGATCGTACATTTCGTCAAGGGCATCACTGTCGTAAAAATACTCGTCGGCCAGCCCCGCAAAAGAGTGTCCGAATTCATGAACAACTACCTCGGATTGAGCTTTCTTACTATCGGCCGAGGCGAGTGTGTAAAAGTTATATATGCCACCGCCTCCATAAGTTTTTGTGTTGGCCAAAATATAAATGGCATCGTAAGGTACTAATGAAGCATAATCGCGAAGTGTAAATACATTGGGCGTTGTCAGGTAGCGTTCGGAGTAAAAAGTATGGTAGTGGGCACCCAGCGCAGAGTTTTGCCATATGCCTTTGTGCGGTGCTGATACTCCCGTGTCGGCAGAGACAGTAGCTATGGCGTAGATATTGATTTTTGATTTGTAAGACTTAAATGGTTCATGGCTAAGCAAGCTTTCTGACAGTCTTTGGGCATCTTTGTAAAACTTGGCTTTCTGTTTGGTTGTATAGCCTTCGGCAATCACTGCAATGTCGATTGCATGAGCAGGTTCTACATTTTTTACTATATTTTTCACTTCAGCAGTAGCTTTAGTCTGACGTATTAACTGATCAGTGGGGGATATATAAAACTGTGTCAGCGTTTCCCAATTGCTAAAATCAACTCTTTTTTCTATGATTAGTTGTACCGTTTTTTTGGGAAATGGGAATTGAATCGATTGCTCAAAGCTCTTATTGACTGCTGTAGCTTCGGGTGTTGATTGCCACTCGTAATAGAGAGTACTAAAGCCATCGGTGTAAATTAATGAGTTGGAGAGGCTGTCGATAACTCTGAAGCGGTACTCACCTAAATTTGCGTCTACGCTAAGGTGCGTGCGCCGGCCACCCCAAATGGGCTCTTGAGCTACTCTGTATAGATATGCATTGGTCGTTTTGGCATTGCCAGAGAAATGAAAATCAACTCTGCAGGCCTTATTGAAGAAATACTCATCGTATTTCTGGCAGAAAATGGCAGGAATACAAAAGATCAAAAAGAGGAAGAGGACGAACGTTGGTTTTGACATAAGTTTGGTTGTGTGATAAAGTGATTTGCAAAATAAAGAAAATTATAAACAAAACCTAAACCGAAAACGCTTTTTCGTGCTTATTTGCCGCCCTAACGTCCCTCTTTCTGATTTTTTTGTTGAGAAACTACTCTTGAATAATCTTGCTTTATCTCTAAAACGCTAATTATTGATAAAGAGTATATTTGGACTAAAAATTTTTCAATTCATTGAGATTTGTAGCCACCAATTTAACCTCCTTTGAAGCTATTGGTACATTAGAACCTTGCACAATATTCACTTTGTCGGTAATACTGATGTGTTTCGTTTCTATAAGATCATTTCCCGGCTTTTTTGCCATTAACAGATATTCGCCACTTTGGATATTTTCTATGATAAAATCTCCATTCGAGTTGCTATAAGTATCTGCAACGACTTCCATTGTTTGGGAATCAAGCAAGAGGACTTTGGCTCTGTTCTCTGATCTTTTCTGACTTTTTACAATTTTGCCTCTGATTTCATAATAATTTTGGGCAGAAATTACAGGACATAAAGATACTACAAACGAGAATAATAACAGACGGATAGATAATGTTGATTTCATATTTTTATTGTTTTTGAGGTGATTTTGTTGTTTTTTTTGAAATGTACCAGAGGTAGTATTTATTTGGAACTCCTGCTCTGCTCTTCGCTGGAGGCAGTTGTTCTGTTTGAACGGGTTTTGAAGTCGTCTTTACCAAAGCGATAATTGAATGATAGGTTGAAGCGGCGCGAATCCCATTTGTTTTTTACGTCAATGTCGACATTGCCATATTTGGCATATGCGCTTCCACAGCTGGTATTGAAGATGTCGTTCAGCGCAATTTTAATCAGTCCTTTGTCGTTCAGTATTTTGCGCTGAAGGCCCAGGTCGATGCTGTAGCGAGGACGAATAATGATATTGCTTATTAATTGATCGGACTGATAATTGCCACTTAATTCGGCTTCCAATTTCCATCCTAAAGTGATGTTGTTGCTCATATTACCCATATAACTCCATCTTTTTAGGTTGGATTTATCTTCAAACTTCACACTTTTGTACATCCCGGTGATCGTTCCATTCATTCTCCACCATTTAGCCGGTTGTAACTGAAATGTTTCTGATGCATTGCAATCAACTGTGTTGTTGAGATTTTCCATTGTTTGGTAAACGGTTTTTGATGCATCATCTTGTCGGATAATTTCGGTGAATAAATCTGTAGTATAGCTATACCCAAGGCTTGTTATCAACATGTTTTTGTAATTGTGACTTGCTGATAATGAATTGGTAAACTGAGGTTTGAGATTGGGGTTGCCTACATTGTATGTGTATGGGTCAATCATCCATTTAAATGGGTTTAACATGTGGTAGCCTGGTCGGCTGATGCGATAACTGTAATTCAAATTAATGCTGTTGTCTTTGTTCAGCGTTTGTTGAGCAAAAAACGAAGGGAAGAACTTTAGATACGATCGATCATTAACGGTGTTGGTAGTAACCGAGGTGCCTTTTGAAATGGTATTTTCCACTCGAAGTCCAGTTTGCAGGGTAGTTTTATTGAGTTGCAACTTACCATTGACGTAGGCGGCCTGAATATTTTCTTCATAGATGAAATGGTCAGCCTGTGTCAAATAGCCAGTCATTTCAATATGGCTATCTGTGTTTACAAAGCTCATTTTTGTGCCTGATTCCAGGTTAAATTTTTTGCCGATAGGCAGAACATAATCGATCTTTGCTGTGTATATGTCTATCTGGTTGCCCTGATTGGTTTGCACTTGCAGGGCGTTGTTCAGCTTACTGCCGTTTGAGTCGTAATAATCACCTGCCTGCTGATTGGGGCTATCAAATCCAAAAGTGGCATAGTCGAAATCGGCTGTGAGGGATTGGCCCAGTGTATCGATATCCCATTTGTAGTTGACATTGTAAGTCTGATTGTGCCAGCGATTATCGCCCGTTGAAGTAGTGATTAATGAGGAGTCAATCTGTAGATATTTATTTGTAAATGACGTTTTGCTGTAGTTGTCATCTTTGTTCGATCCCGATTCGCCCCGAAACATAGCGCTGATAACATGATTTTTTTTCAAATAATAGTCAGCGCCCATTTTGTAATTGTGGTTGTGTCCGGAATAGTTGCCATTGTTGTTAATTAGCTGATAGGCCCCTTCGAGGCTGGTGCTGGTAAATCGGCGCGATGCGTCCATTGTATTGGTGCCAGCCCAATTATAAATTGAGTAATTGCCATATACGTTGAACTTGCCAGCATTCATGTTTAGGTCCAGTCCGCCGTTCCAGCCTGTTTTGCTGGCCTGACTCAGCCCTCCGTTCACGCTCCCGTTGAATCCCGGAGCTTTGTTGTGTTTAGTTTTGATATTGATAATTCCTGAATTCCCCTCTGCATCGTAGCGGGCGGATGGATTTTCGATAATTTCAATTTTGTCTACGTTTTTGCCTTGCATACTTTTTAGCATCGATGCCAGCTGGGCTGCCGATACATAGGTTGGTTTGTCGTCAATCAGAATCTTAACGCCTTCTTTTCCTTTCAGGCTAATGTTGTCACTATTGTCTACGGTAACTCCCGGTAGTTTCCGCAAAATTTCATACACATTCTCGGAGGCAGTAGTAATTGATGCTTCGGGGTTGATTACCATCTTGTCAACCGTTTGCTCAATAAACTTCTTCTTTGCAGTCACTTCTACCGCATTCAATTTATGAGAAAGTTCGCGTAAAGTGATTTTGTGTTCTACTGTTTTTGTGTTTTTAGGAGCAATGGTGATGGTGCTGTCTGTTTCCTGAGCATAACCCACCATACTAACGCTGAGTTTGTATTCGCCGGCGATAACGTCGTTTAAGGTGAATTCACCATTAGCGTCAGCGATTTTTCCCTGCACTAACTTGTTGGTTTTCGAATTTATAAGTTGAGCTGTAGCATATTGCACCGGTTGATTGTTAGTGTCGGTAATTTTACCTTTTACAGTTACAGAACTTGCTGAAAACAGAAAGCCAGGTAGTAATAGCGACAGAATCATTAGAGTCGCTCTTAATGAGCTATTAAATAGAGTTTTCATTTTTGATTTGCTTGTTTGAGTCGTTGATTTTTTTTGTTCTTGTTTGCGTCTCACTAGTATTGACGATAAACATATAAGAAACATTACATCGATTATCGATATATTTTTCATATTAGACGGAAACTGAAATGGCATTGGATGTGCGAAAGTTGATTTTTAACTTTTATTTTGCAATGCCAATGTTTAGTTCTTTCTTTGGTCGAAAATGAGTACTTTTGCAGCTCAAAAAAAAATGCAGACAATGAATTCTTTGGTTCAAAAATATTTCTTTCGAATCTTTTTAATAGCGGGTGTTGCCTTGGCAGGCTTGGCTTGCAAAAGCGAAGAGCCTCAGGCTGTGGATAATAATAGTGCTTATATAAGCAAGGTATTTGAGTATATGTACGGTCCGGGGCAGCATGCTGCAATAGCTGCAATGGCTGATACTGCCAATTTTAGTGGTGAACCCTCTAAAGATAAATGGTTGTATTTAGGTGGCTTTGGTGGCTATGTTATTGCCGGTTTCGATCATAATGTGGTGAATGGTGATGGTGCTGATTTTGAAGTGTATGCGCTGAGTGGTTCGTCGCCAGAACCGGCAGTGGTGTATGTGATGAGTGATGTGAATGGTGACGGATTGCCCAACGAAACCTGGTACGAATTGAAAGGAAATCAGTATGATAATTCAAAGCATAATTACTGGGTGCGCTATTACAAAGCTAAAACTGATACCAGCAATGTGACCTGGAAAGATAGTGAAGGCAATGCAGGTAAATTAGTCCCCGGCTTTGGCGCAAGTTGTTCTGCAAAATGGTGGTGGAGCGCAATGACTACTGATAGTGTGACATTTGCTGGTACACGTTTACCAGATTCATACATAAATATTGGCACTGATACTCAATATTGGGTTGTGCCGAAAGATAAATTCAGTTGGGGATATGCCGAAAATATGTATGGAACAGATTATGACTCAAATGTGGCTGCTAATAAACTGGATATTTCGAATGCGGTAGACGCTGCGGGAAACCCGGTAAATCTTACCAGCATACGATTCATAAAAGTGCAAACCGGTGTTTTCCAACAAGCTGGATGGACCAATGAAGTGTCATCTGAGGTGAGGGGGGCTAAAGATCTTCGAAAATAAGCTTGTTATTCTATTTTGATATCAAATCGATCCAACAATCCGTCGATGTGTTGGCGTGAAAAACGGGCTTTTTTAAGCCGATTGATCACGGGATCGATAGAATAAAGATAGGATGTGCGCAAGTCAGCTTTTTCCAGCATAGTATAGTTAAATGTCGCCCGCATCAGATCGCAATTATCCAGCACAGATTCTGTAAGGTCAGCCTCTGTGAAGTCGACTTCTTGTAAATTGCAGTTGCGAAACAGTGTTTTCTTTAGCTTGGTTTGGTAGAAAACTGCCAGTTTGAGTACGCAATTTTCGAAGCTTACCGAGAATAGAAATGTTTTGCAGTTCTCGAACTGAAGCCCCACCAGCTTGCAACCTTTGAATTTTACATCATTTAGCGTCGTGTTGTTCAGATTGGCCATGCTAACATCGCATTCCTCAAAGCTGCATTCACGGAAAACGACATTGGATAAATTGGCTTGAAATAAGTTGCAACCAACAAACCTGCAATTTTCATATTCATCGATGATAAACGGAGTCTCTGTGAAATCGATGCGTTCAAATAGTTTGTCTTCAATCATTTTGGTATTCTGGTAAAAGCATTAAAAAACCACATAACCTAAAAAAAGGCTATGTGGCTGAATTTTAGTTTTCTGCGTTTATTGACGCTTTTTCATTTCTTCGGCGGTTTTTATTCGTAATCCGGGATTTTCTTTTACCATTTGTCTTAAAAACTCCTCAGGGTAACCGGCTCTGATGATGGACGGTGGGATAGCATGGTCATTTTGCAGGAACTTGCCGTCTTTTTCTTTCTTGATATTTCCATCCATGTATTTTACCAGCAGGTATTCGCCCAGTTTTTTCCAGGCGGTTGTTGAGTTTTCTGCCTGCGAGCAACTGAAATTTGTCAGGAATACGCGGGCATCAGTTTCATTCATACCAATGGCTACTTTGTCCATAGCAGGTACCAGTGCGTTGAAATCACTTTCCCATTTGCTTTGAACTTTCTTGATGTCCGGATACATGTATGAGTATTTGCTGTAGGCGTAATTGGCCACCCAATTGTAGATCCAGAAAGCTGATGTTGATGAATATTCGAGCAAGCTTCCATTGTCTTCGCGGAAGCATTCAGGAACGCTGTTGATACCGCAATACATCGGTACATAAAGTGCTGTAGCAGCGTCGTCGACTCCAAACCATAAAATACCGCCAATATAGTCGGGTAGCCAACTGCGCATTTGCGCCACGAAAGTAAAGCCGGTTTGCTGAGTGGCTATTGGGCGTTCGTGTACATATTCCACGCTGTCTACTTTGAACGTGAGCGGGCTACAACGGAGTTTGCTACCAAACGGACCTGCTGCAATTCCTTTCGTCATGTCCAATTCGGTGCCTTCATATTGGTCGCGCATGTAGTCTTTGAATTTCTGTGCTGATACTTTTGTAGCTGGTTTAATCCACAATGGCATACGCTCAACAGTTTCCCCTTTGATGTAGCTGATATATTTGTCCATTGCAGGGTCGATTTTGCGGAAAAAGCTCCAAACACGTGCTTCGCATGCTCTCAGGCCAGTGTAATCAAGTGGATTGTAAGTGTCAGAAAAACTGAAATCTTTATTTTTTCCTTTGAAATATCCTTTTTCGCGGGCAAAAGCAATTACATCTTCAGCATACAGGCAGTTGTTTTTGTCGTCAAACGGAAAAGTGGTGATGCGTGCCTGATTAGCATGCGCGCTCACACAGTCGTCGGGAATTCGCTGAGCTACCCATACCGCGCCTTTGTTGTTGGGACCCTTGCCGATCATTTCCATGATCCATACTTCATTCGGGTCGGCAATGGAAAATGATTCGCCTTCGCTGTAATACCCGTATTGAGCTACGAGGTCGGTCATTACTTTGATGGCTTCCCGAGCCGATTTTGCTCGTTGAAGCGTAACATAGATCAGGCTACCATAGTCCATAATGGCTGTAGAATCAGCAAGTTCTTCGCGTCCACCAAAAGTGGTTTCGCCAATGGCCAACTGGTATTCGTTCATGTTGCCTACTACGGAATAGGTGTGTTCTACTTGTTTTATTTTGCCTAAATATTTTCCTGTGTCCCAGTCGTGAATGTCCATCATCGAGCCGGGAGCATGATTGGCTGCCGGACGAAAAGCCAGAGCACCAAAAAGGAAATAGGAGTCGGCGTTGTATGAAATTAATGTTGAACCATCGGTAGTTGCACCCTTGCCTGCCAGAAAATTGGTGCAAGCAAATGAAGATGAGAAAATTGTTATCAGTAATGTGAATAATGATATAAGAACTCTTTTTGTCATGCCTTGTAGTTTTTAGAGCTACAAAGATAAATGTTTCAGGTTAAATATTAATGTGAATAATGGATAAATATCCGAACTTTATGTTTTTGATTCTTGGTGTAATAGCTGCCCGATTATCGATGAGTAAAACTCTTTTTCAGCCATGACGGCAGGATGAACATTCCGGCTAATAAATAAAGATAATAACTGCAAATGCGCCAAAGCAGTGTGATGATGATAATTTGAGTTGGTTTGTTGAAAATGTCGCTGTAGTAGGCCTTAAAACTATATTCGGCCAGACCGCTACCTCCGGGAGTAGGGCTCACCACCATATATACCCATAATACCAGTTGGCGGGCAAATACCACTAAATGATCAATTTGTTCGGGTTGGAAGATCATGAACAGAGCATTCACCACCAGAAAACGGGCTGTCCAGCTCAAGCTGGTGAGCAGCATCGATTTTGCCCAAAAGAGGAACCCCTGCTTACCAAATTCTTGCGATGCCTCCATTAAATTGCTGGTAAGGCTATTGGCTTTTTGCTGAAACCTTGATAGAAATGGTATCCGAAAGAGGACTGTGAATAATCCTTTGATCCATTGTGGCTTGTGGAATATGCCGATGTATAAAATTGCTGTCCAGATGAGTCTCGCCACATACAGGCCACTGAACACATAAGCAAATGAAGCTACGATGATAGAGCTGGAGTTGAAGAGAAGGTGGAGGGGTAAAAACAAGAAAACCAGAGGACAAGCTATTATGAAAAATAATTCATCCAGAAAAAGGTTGACGAACATGATGGTTGTGCTTTTCCCTGAATTTATGCCTTCTTTTTTTAGAAAAAGAACGACCAGACTCGAGCCTCCAATGGCAGCTGGTGTTACTGCCGAGGTGAATTCACTTAGCAAATGTATATTCAGTGCCTGACCAGGGCTTAATTGGTTGTGGGTGATGTGCATAAAACGTCTGGCCATCGCAAAATCCCGAATCAGCATAAGGGAACAGGCAATTAAGAAGAAGCCAAAGCTACTCATATTGAATGAGATGGATCTGAGTGCACTCATGTTCATTTCTTTTACGAACATGATGCTGATGACGATCATTCCTATCACAGCCGGCAAAAGTATCTGATACCAGCTGCTCTGAAACCCGGATTTAGCAGGCTTGTTTATGCCGATTGAGTTTTCCATTTTCGTTTGATAAGCATTTTGTAGCGATCCAATACTTCTTCGGTGATGCTTTCCCACGAGCGGGCCAAGGTTTCGGAAGCTGTTTTTCCTGTGCTGTAAATCAATGCTTTGTTGGCAAAAAGACTACGCAACTTGGTGGCAAAGTCTACGGCGGAATTTTCAATTAGAAATCCATTGTAATTGTCGAAAACGTGTGCAGCTGCCGTAGAATTTCGCACCAGCACAGACGGAGTATGCATGGCGGCAGCTTCGCGCACTACCAGCGGTGCATTGTCGTACAAGGATGGAAACAGAAATAAATCGGCGGCGGCATAATATGATTTTAACCTGTCGCGATCGGTAATAACGCCCTCAAACCTTACTTTGTCGCTTAAATTGAGGTTGTCGCACAATTGCATCAATTCTTCGCGGGCATAGCCTGTACCAATGAAATACATTCGAAACGGCAGATTGCGAATCAGGCTGAGAGTTTCCAGAATCAGATGTGGATTTTTCTCGCGAATGTGCTGTCCTACAAATAAAAACATCAATTCACCGTCCCGGATATTTAACTGTGTCCGGGCCGACTGACGAAGACTGTCAATTGGCAGGCTGGTAGAAAAATCATTGCCATTGTCAACTACTTCCAGGCGGCCTTTGAAGCCATATTCGCGTATGGTATCTTCGACTGAGGCTTGTGGAATCCACACTTCGTCCGCTTTTTCGAAGAAGCGAATCACTTCGCGGGTCATTTGCTGAGCCAAATATTTGTTTTTTAATGAATGTTCAAAATCATCTCTGAATTTAGAATGAAATGTGGCAATCATGGGTACTTGCTGTTTGCGGGCAATATTCAATGCCAATTTGCCTGAACTGAACGGGCAATGCGCATGTACCAAACTGAATCGTATTTTGTTTAACTCAGATTTGAAGTTAAAATCAAAATCGGGTATCCCTAGTCGATACGGTTCGCGCCCGATAATTGGCACCGAACTGTAACGATAAACGGGAAAAGTATATGAATTGTCGAAATTGGGAGCTTTTGGGGTGATCACTCTCACATCATGTCCTTTTTGGTGCATCCAATGAGCATAATTTTTTACTGCAAGCGCCACGCCGTCCATAATAGGGGGGAAGCTGTCGTTGAAAATACCAAGTGTGCCCCAATCGGAATTTAAGTTCTTGATCATAATTGCCAATTTGTATTGAAGTAAATTATCAGATTACTGTACTCAAATATAAATGGTTTCATTTTGCCGAATGATACTGAAATAAGAATTTAATCAGATAGTGCTTTGTTTGTGAAGGGATTGTGAATATTGTGCTACAAAGTTGTGAATGAAGCGGAGTTGTATAACAGTAGGAATGTCGTAACTTTGTTTTATGAAGAATGGTAGAGCAGATAGTAGTTTTTTTTAAAAGTTGACTTTTGGTGAGATGAAGAGTGAAAGTTGTTGTATTGATTGAAGGAGTTACTTTAGCAGGGGCGATTTTATAAATACCCATTATGCTGATACCTGATAATGAACTTTTAAATTTCAACTTCCGCTTTTCAAAAATACTTATCTTTGCAATCCGCTTAATGCAGCTAAAGAATATGGCAATTTTGAGTCCCGAAATATTGAATAAGAATTGTAAAGGTACCCTGATGGAGCACCTGAACATCGTCTTCACCGAGGTGGGCGATGGCCGTATTGTGGCCAGAATGCCGGTGGATGAACGTACGTTTCAGCCTATGAAACGGCTGCATGGAGGTGCTACGATGGCTTTGGCTGAGTCGGTAGGGAGTGCTGGCTCGGCAGCGATTGTCGATTTGCAAACATATTCGGTGCTTGGAGTCGAAATAAGCGGCAGCCACGTCGCGACTACTTCTGAGAACGAAGTTTTTGGTATCGGAACCTTGATTCATCGAGGGCAAACGCAGCATGTGTGGGAAATCAGAGTGGAAGATAAATCTGGGAAGTTAATCTCACTCTGTAGGCTTACCAACCGCATTGTACCAATAAAGAAATAATCCCCAGCGGTACTATCCAAATGAATTTAGAGACAATAAAACATACACAGTTACAAATACTTCAGCAGGTACTTTTGAAACAAAATATTCCGTTTGTTTCGTATCGGTTACCGCTCGAAACCGAGATTGTTACGCTCGTTCAGCATCATTCATTGCCCGAAAGTGTGACTGATTTAAATGATCATGCAAATAAGCCGGGTTTCGTGATGGCTCCTTTTACAACGCAGGATCATCAAACCTGGTTTCTCAAGCCCGACTGTGTGTTTTTCAATGACGAAATAGACGATATTTACATAGAAAAACTGACGAATAATAATCGGTTTTTAGTCCTGACTAAGTCTGCCTGTCGGCTTCAAACCAGCTCTTTGGAAGAATATACGGGCAATGTGGCAACAGCTGTGACTGCTATGAAAGCGGATAAATTTCATAAAGTGGTGCTTTCGAAGGTGAGGGTGGAACAGTTGCCCGATGATTTTTCTACCGATCAGTTCTTTCAAAAGCTTTGCGCTAAATATCCGCACGCTATGGTGTATTTGCTCAACTTACCTGAGGTGGGTTGTTGGATGGGAGCTACACCCGAACCGCTACTTGTTGTTGAGAATGAACGGGTGAAGACAGTTTCTTTGGCAGGAACGCAGATAGCAACAGGTGCCGCATTGGCAGACTATCGTTGGAGTGAAAAAGAAATAGAAGAGCAGGGAATCGTAACCGATTTCGTAGAGCAAACATTGAAAAGCCTTGGTGTAACCGATTACCTAAAACAAGGCCCCGAAAATTATCAGGCAGCTAATTTGATTCACCTGAAAACGGTTTTTGAATTTTCGCAAAAAGATTTGGGTTCAAAATTCAGCGATTTTGTGAGCGCGTTACATCCAACACCTTCGGTAGGTGGGTTGCCAAAAATGGAAGCACGCGAATTTATTCTGAAACATGAAAATCATGATAGAAGTTATTATACGGGTTTTTTAGGCCCGATGAATATCAATAACAAGACTGATTTGTTTGTAAACCTTCGTTGTTTACAACTGTTTGACAAACAATTTGTTTTGTATAGTGGTGCCGGCATTACTGCTTCTTCTGATCCGGAAAAAGAATGGGTGGAAACAGACAACAAAATGCTGACGATGATGAATGTGATGATGAGCCCAAATGGGAATTAAATACTATATAGTCAATGACTAAAATAAAAAGTTATGAATCATTTCCGTCAGGGAATTAAAAACATACCCGAAATATGTGCCCGATTGGGCGTGAAAAAGGTGGTGATTGCTCCGGGATCACGGAATGCACCACTGATTTTTGCGTTTACGGCGCAACCGGAATTGGAATGCCTGAGCATTACTGATGAACGTACGGCAGCCTATTTTGCGTTGGGTATGTCGCAACACAGTGGCGAAGCGGTGGCGCTGGTTTGTACTTCAGGTACAGCCGTGCTTAATTTTGCACCAGCCATTGCTGAAGCGTATTATCAGAATATTCCGTTGTTGGTATTTACTGCCGACCGTCCAGCCGAGATGATAGATCAGGCTGATGGACAAACGCTGCGGCAGGAAAAAATTTTTGCCAACTACATGAAAGCGAGCTTCAATCTGCCTGTAGATACTGTGGCAGATGCTGATTTGCATTTTTCTGATCGTCAGGTTTCACAAGCCATCGATACGGCTCTAGCTTATCCGCAAGGACCTGTTCAGATAAATGTCCCTTTGCGCGAACCGATTTATACGGCCATTCCCGAAACGCATTCCAATCCTAAAATTATCAAAACGCTTGCTGCTACGTCAACATTAAGTGATGAGAGCCTGCAAGTTTTGCAATCGGATTGGTTGAAATACAAGCGTAAATTAGTCGTGTTTGGAGTGTTCCCCAAAAATGAAGCATTAAATAAGCTTGCACAGCAGTTGGCTGCACAACCCGATGTGGTGGTTTTGGCTGAAAATTTGTCGAATATCACTGCTGAAAATATCATTACGCAGCCGGAAGCCCTGTTTTCAAGAATCAATTCAAAAGAAGAAAAAGATGCTTTTACTCCCGAATTATTGATAACGATTGGTCATTCAGTGATTTGTAAGCAGTTGAAAATCTATTTGCGCAGCCATCAACCGCAGGCTCAATGGCAAATCGAATCATCAATGCCTTATGTGGATACCTACCAAAGTCTGACAACGGTGGTGCCGGGTATGGCTACCGAAGTGTTGGGTATGATGACTTTGGGACAGATTGAAAGTGATTTTTCTTCAATTTATCAAGGCGAAATCCAGCAAATCAATCAGCTTCACGAAGAATTTATCAAAGATGCACCGATTTCGGATATGGCTGTGACCATTGAATTGTTGAAACAGACGCCAGCCGATACCATTTTGCATTTGGCCAACAGCACTTCAGTGCGCTGGACGCAGCTTTTCCCTGCGCGTGCCGATTTGACCTATATTTGCAATCGCGGCACTTCGGGCATTGATGGTAGCATGTCGACAGCTGCCGGTTATGCTTACAGTTCACAGAAACCTGTGGTTTTTCTGACCGGTGATTTGTCGTTTATATATGACTCAAATGCCTTGTGGAATAATTATATCGGTTCGAATTTAAAGATTGTGGTGATGAACAATAACGGAGGAAATATCTTCCGTTTTATTGGCGATAAAGACTTGATGAAAAATAGTCTCGACTTTTTTACTACGCCTCATCATGTTAAGATTCAGCCGATGGTGGAAGCTTACGGTCTTGAATATATCAGCTGCACGGAAACTGCGGATTTGGCAGGAAAAATTGATCAATTGTTGAACGCTGCAAATGCAACCGTGCTTGAGATTTTTACGGATAGTGATTTAAATACAGAAAATTATAAAGGGTATTTTCGGAATATAAAGAAGACCCCTAACCCCTAAAGGGGAACTAAATTACTTTCATTTTTGAAATTTACGTTTACAGCTGAATGCCTTTAAGCCCCTTATGGGTTATTTTTAAATACAAACAATACTAACTACTCTTATTCCCCTTTAGGGGGTAGGGGTCATATTTATTATTATGAGACAGTGGACAACCATTAAAGAATTCGAAGAAATTAAGTTCGAATATTTCGAAGGAATAGCTAAAATTACAATCAACCGTCCGCGTTATCGCAACGCATTTACGCCCGATACGATCAAGGAAATCATTGAGGCGATGGTGTTTTGTCGTGATAGCCAGGATGTGGCAACGATTATTCTTACCGGCGAAGGCGATAAGGCATTCTGTAGTGGGGGAGATATTAATGTAAAACAAACTGCCGGGTATATCGGAAAAGACGGTATTCCACGTTTGAATGTGCTCGATTTGCAGAAAATGATTCGCAGCATGCCGAAGCCCGTTGTTGCCATGGTGAATGGTTTTGCTATCGGTGGTGGACATGTTTTGCACGTGGTGTGCGACCTTTCTATCGCATCCGAAAATGCTATTTTTGGACAAACCGGACCAAAAGTAGGTAGCTTTGATGCCGGATTTGGGTCATCGTACCTTGCTCGTGTGGTGGGTCAGAAAAAAGCCCGTGAAATTTGGTTTCTTTGCCGTCAATATTCTGCTGCTGAGGCATTAGAAATGGGCTTGGTAAATACTGTAGTGCCATTTGATCAGTTGGAAGATGAGACTGTGAAATGGTGTCAGGAAATGATGCAACACAGTCCATTAACCCTTCGCATGATCAAAGCCGGATTGAATGCTGAGTTGGATGGACAGGCTGGTATTCAGGAGTTGGCAGGAAACTGTACCATGTTGTATTATATGACCGAGGAAGCGCAGGAAGGTAAACATGCATTTTTGGAAAAACGTAAACCGGACTTTTCGAAATATCCGAAAATGCCGTAATTTATAACCATTAAGGCACTGAGAATTTTGAGTATCACTTAGAAAAGATAACTGATCTATTATGAAACTAAGTTATCTGAGTGCCATAGTGGTAAAATAAAAGAATATGAAGAGATGGATACAGGCTTTTCGCCTGAAAACATTGCCATTAGCAATTTCCAATACGATTGTGGGGTCGGCATTGGCGGTCATGGACGGTGGTTTTCGTTGGTCGGTTTTTGGACTAGCTGCGGTAACAACGGTTTTGCTGCAGATTCTTTCTAACATGGCCAATGATTATGGCGATTTTGTAAACGGAAAAGACACTGCCGAACGTATTGGCCCTAAACGCATGGTGCAGTCGGGCGAGATAACTCCCAAGCTAATGCTTCGGGGCATGATTATCGTAGGGTTGCTGTGTGCAGTTACAGGTGTTTCACTGATCTTGGTTGGCACTCAGGGCATTGATATCACCAACATGCTCATTTTCGCGCTACTCGGTGTGGCAGCCATTGCGGCAGCCATAAAATATACCGTGGGGAAAAATCCATACGGTTACCGTGGCTTGGGCGATCTTTTTGTGTTCATTTTCTTTGGATTGGTAGGTGTGTTGGGAACCTATTTTATGCATACGCAAAGCTTTCGTTGGGATTTGTTGCTGCCAGCTTCATCGGTCGGCTTTTTAAGTATGGGCGTGTTGAATATGAATAATATGCGTGACTACGAAACGGACAAAAAGTCGGGTAAACGAACCATTGTGGTGGCCATGGGCGAACGTAATGCTGCCTGTTATCATTTGTTTTTGATGGCTGGTGCAATAGTTTTGACAGTAATATTCACCATACTCAACCTCCATTCGGCCTGGCAATGGTTGTTTTTGCTCTGTTCTCCTTTGTTGGTGTTGAATTTGAAAAAAGTTTTTACCTACAAAAATGGTACTGAACTTTACTCAGAATTGCCTCGTGTGTCGATGGCAACCTTGGTGTTTTCGTTGATGTTGCTGTTAGGGGTATTATTGTGAAAAAGTAATTGTGTTTGCTATGGAAATTCAACCAAATCAGTACAGTGATTTAATTTCCCGAATAGGAAATTTGTTGCAGGCCGGCAGGCAAAAAGCGGCTCAATCGGTGAATACAATTCTCGTACAAACTTATTGGGAAATTGGTCGTCATATAGTGGAATATGAGCAGAATGGAAATGCCCGTGCCGAATATGGTACGCAACTGTTGGATAATCTGTCGAAAGATCTGACACGAAGTTATGGAAAAGGGTTTAGTCGTTCCAATTTATTTCAAATAAGACAATTCTATGTACGCTTTCAAAAAATCCAGACACTGTCTGGACTTTTGACATGGAGCCACTATACCGAAATTCTGAAAGCAGACACTGACCTCGAAATCAGCTTTTACTCCAAACAATGTGAAGTGGAACGATGGAGTGTGCGCGAACTTAAGCGACAGATGAAAAGTATGCTTTTTCATCGTTTGGCTTTGAGTAAAGATAAAGAAGGAGTACTAAAGTTGGTAGTTGAAGGCCATCAAATTGAAAAACCTGAAGACCTGATAAAAGATCCATTTGTATTGGAATTCCTGAACATTCCCGAGCAATATCAATATTTAGAAAATGAACTGGAAGATAAGATAATCAGCAACCTGCAGCAATTCATCATGGAAATGGGGAAGGGATTTGCCTTTATCGGGCGTCAATACCGCATGAGTATCGGAGGGAAACATTTTCACCTTGATTTGCTTTTTTATCATCGCATATTAAAATGTTTTGTGCTGATCGACTTGAAAAGGGGCGAAATAGATCATCAGGACGTTGGACAGATGAACTTATATCTCAATTATTTCAAAAAAGAAGAAGCAACCGAAGGAGACAATGAGCCCGTAGGTATCATTTTGGGGGCGTATAAAAATCAGATTTTGGTTGAATACGCAACTGATGGCATCACAAACAAGGTATTGCTAAGCAAATATCAATTGTATTTGCCTGATAAAGATATGCTTAAGAAACAACTCTCAGGCTTAATTGATCAGGAATGAAAGCACACTACATCAATCATCCCCTCCAGTTTAAATTTCCCGCAGGTACTTCGCGGGGAGTGTTGTTGCACAAACCATCCTCTTTTATTTTTCTTGAAAATGAAGGTGTTGTCGGAATTGGTGAGTGCTCCACAATTCCCGATTTGAGCATCGACCCGATGGAGTATTATGATCAAAAATTACAGGATGTTTGTCGACAATTGAATAACGGAGTTGATCCTGTTGATTTTGATTTATCACAATTTCCTTCAATAGCTTTTGGGTTGGAAACTGCTCTTCTGGATTTAAAATCAGGCGGTAATCGGATTTTGTTTGAAAATGATTTTTCGGCGGGTAAAGCCGGTATTGCCATCAATGGATTGGTGTGGATGGGCGACAGGGAGTTTATGCAAAAGCAAATTCGTGAGAAAATAGCTGCGGGTTATCGTTGTATCAAACTGAAAGTAGGCGCATTGGATTTTGAAACGGAGCTCGAAATTATTTCCGGTATTCGTCAGCAGTTTTCTCCGGAGGATATTGAAATTCGTCTGGATGCCAACGGCGGTTTTATGCCAGCAGATGCATTGGAAAAACTGAAACGATTGTCGGAATATTCCATTCATTCTATCGAACAGCCCATCAAACCCCGTCAGTGGGAGGCGATGGCTGAGATTTGCGAGAAATCTCCGATTCCGGTTGTGCTGGACGAAGAACTGATTGTAACCTCGCCCAACGAAGCGATGCTTCAACAAATAAATCCGGCTTACATTATTCTCAAACCAAGTTTATTGGGCGGTTTTCGGATTTCCGAAGAATGGATTCGATTAGCTGAGAATAACAATATTGGCTGGTGGAATACTTCGGCTTTGGAAGCTAATATTGGTCTGAATGCTATTGCGCAATGGACCGCTTCGCTAAATTCTTCTATGCCTCAGGGTTTGGGAACAGGGCAATTGTATCACAATAATATCCCTTCGCCACTGGAAATTCGTGAGGCAAAACTTTGGTACAATCAAAATCAACAGTGGGATTTAAGCTCAATTCAGGTATGACTCAGGAAACCATTAAATTAAACGGAACTATTTACGATTCGTCAAGTTTTGCTGATTTGAAGAAATGGATAGATGCCGCCTGGAAGCTGGAAATTTTCGATTTTTTATCCAATTGGTTCGATGATTCTACCGAAATAATTACCCGCACATCCGGCTCAACAGGATCCCCAAAAGAAATTCGTCTGGCCAAAGAAACCATGCGCAACTCGGCCCGTATGACCAACGCCTTTTTTGGGTTGGATGCGTCTAAAACAGCTTTGCTCTGCTTGCCGGCCTCGTACATTGCGGGAAAAATGATGCTGGTGCGTGCTTTAATGGGTGGTTTTGATTTAGTGATGGTCGAGCCCAAAGCAAATCCATTTCAGGATCTACAGGTTGCGGTAGATTTTGCAGCCATCACTCCTTATCAATTGCGTCATTCAGCAGAAACTTTGCAATCAGCATCAGTCAAAAATGTTATTGTTGGTGGAGGTCATGTAACTTCATTGCTTGAAAAATTAGTTGAAAAGATGCCGGTTCGCATGTTCGAAACTTATGGCATGACCGAAACAGCTTCGCACATTGCTTTGCGCTGCTTCAATGGTAGCGAAAAATCTGACTATTTTACAGCTTTGAACGGAATCGACATTCGATTGGACGAAAGGGGATGTTTAGTAATTAATGCTCCGCATTTGAGCCCTGAAGAGTTGACCACCAATGATATAATTAAACTTAACGGACAAAATCAGTTCAAATGGTTAGGGCGGGCCGATTCTGTTATCAATTCCGGTGGGGTGAAAATCTTTCCAGAGCAAGTGGAGAAAAAATTGGAAAGCTTGATTCACCAACGCTTTTTTATAAGTTCGGAGCCGGATGAACAGCTGGGCGAGAAAGTTGTACTTGTTATTGAGTCAGATGGATCTGGTGAGTACACTGAACTGAAAAATGCTCTACAGATGGTCTTGACTAAATATGAGGTGCCTAAAGCTATTTATTATGTTCCTCTGTTTGTTGCCTCTGCTGCTAATAAAGTGCTCCGAAGCGAAACGATCAAGCTGATTAAACATTGACTTTTATTTCTTGTTTTACCATTTTTCGATAGTTGGCTGGTGCCAGACCAGTTTGTTTTTTGAATATCTTCGAAAAATGATGCCTGTCGTAAAAACCGCATTTTGAAGATATTTCATCAATCTCAAAATCAGAATAATGTAAAAATAGTATTGCATTTTCAATACGTTTTTTCTGTATATATTGTTGTGTGGAGCATTTAAGCGAATCTTTGAATAGTCTGGCAAATGAACTTGTTGCCAGATTTACCATATTGCTCAGGTCGTTGTTAGTTATGTTTTGGTCAATGTTTTGATCGATATAGGAAATTACTTTCATAATTCGATCGTCTGTAGCTCTATTGCTTATTGAAATGTTGGGGATGCTTTGCAGGGCATGAAGTATGAGTCCGGTCACTTTAATGCTTTCAGAAAAATCAAGTTGATTGGGCGACAGGAGTCTGTTTTTTTCGATCTGGCTGACTTGTTCTTTCCAGTAATCATCAATCTTAATTTCCTGCATTTCACTTTTAATGCCATCCATTGGATATCCCAAATTAAAATGGATGAACAATTGATCACTAAAGCCGTCCTGTTGCAATTGGTAGATTTCACTATCATTGGAGATTCTCAATCCTTTAATGCTTTCATTTACAATGGAACCCCGGCTTTTAAGTCGGGTGGAAAAGGGGGTGTAGGGTGGTATGAGAATCAATTTGTCTTGCGCAAGTTCAACTTCCCGATCGTTGAGTATGACATATGAGCCTCCTGAACGACTATGGTAGAGTCTCCAAAAAGGAAACGACATGTTTTTACATTCCCATTCAGAAAGCATCCAATACCTGGCGCAATGAATCTTCACAGTTATATCGGCTATATTCTGTTTGGCGTCCCAGGGGTCGTACTTTAGTTTTTCCGTAAGTGTTTCCATTGTTTAGCTGAGTGCGCAAAATGGTTGTTTTGTACATAAAAAAGATTTATACATACATTACAAATCATGGTTTTAGCTATATCTTTGTTTGTTGCAATAAAATTCTTACACAAAACTATAATAAAGTTTCTGATATTACTCACAATGCAGGTTGCAATTTGATAAGAATGAAAATATTATGATGAAGTTAAATGAAATTGGACGCACCGGCGTCAAAATTCCAACCATTATTTTTGGAACAAGTGCTTTAGGCAATCTATATACAGCGCTTCCTGATGAGACCAAACTCGAAATTGTTCGCAATACTTTTGAATATGTCCCTACACCTGTGGTGTTCGACAGTGCCGGAAAATACGGTGCCGGGCTTGCATTAGAAAAACTGGGGGAATGTTTGGATAAACTAAATGTTGCGCCAGAAAATGTAGTTATCAGTAATAAACTGGGCTGGAAACGAACACCGCTTTTAACGCCTGAACCTACTTTTGAGCAGGGTGTCTGGATGGGGTTGAAAAACGATGCCATTCAGGATATTAGCTACGAAGGTATCATGCATTGCTATGAACAGGGCAATCAGTTGCTGGGCAAATACAGTCCACAATTAGCATCTGTTCACGATCCGGATGAGTATTTAAGTGCTGCAACTTCGTCTAAGGATAGAGATTTGCGTTTTGCACAAATTGTGGATGGTTACAAAGCGTTGAAAGACTTGAAGCAAAAAGGCCTGGTAAAAGCTATTGGCGTGGGAGCCAAAAACTGGAAAGTGATTGAGGAAGTGTCCAAAGAAGTGGAACTTGATTGGGTGATGTTTGCCAATAGTATGACGATTATGAATCATCCTCAGGATTTGCTGAACTTTATGAAATCGCTCGATGATAAGCACGTTAGTATCATCAATTCTGCTGTTTTCCATGCCGGATTTTTGATTGGTGGTCAGTATTATGATTATCGTTTGATTCAACCGGATACCGACGAAAACAAAGCTATTTTCAAATGGCGTGAAGACTTTTTTGCATTGTGTGCCAAGTTCAATATTTCGCCAGCTGTGGCTTGCATCAGCTTTGCGACTACGGCTTCGGGTGTTGTTAGCATCGCGCTCAATACATCGAATCCCAAACGGATAAAAGACAATGTGGAATACGTAACCACACAAGTGCCAGCTGAATTTTGGCACGAAATGAAACAAAACTCTTTAATAAGTAATGAATATCCTTATTTGTAAACTATTAAAATAAATCAATACAACACACATGAAACACAAACTAACAACCAAAGAATATTTGGTGCCTTTTATTCTTATTTCGTCTTTATTTTTCCTTTGGGGCAGTGCGCACGGAATGCTGGATGTGCTCAACGCCCATTTTCAGAGTGTACTTAAAATTTCGAAAGCTGAGTCAGGGCTTATTCAGTTTTCAGTATATATGGCTTATTTTTCAATGGCTTTGCCTGCGGGTTATTTTATGCGCAAGTTTGGCTACAAAAAAGGCATCATCATGGGATTGTTGTTTTTCTCGGTGGGTGCTTACATTATTGTACCCGCTTCCATGCAGCAGTCTTATAACTTATTTTTAATTGGTCTGTTTATCATGGGATGTGGTTTGGCAACGCTGGAAACTGCTGCCAATCCTTACACCACCAAGCTGGGTGATAAAGAATCTGCTGAACGTCGAATCAATTTTTCGCAGTCGTTCAATGGGTTAGCTTGGATATTCGGACCTATTTTTGCCACCTACTTTATCCTTGGTGGGGAAGAAGGTAAGCCTACTGATGGACTGAATTCGATGATTGCCCCATATGCTGGTATTGGTACTGTGGTGCTGATTATTGCTATCATTTATATGTTTGTGAAATTGCCAGAAATCACCGAAGAAGATGTGGATATGGCGCACGGAGTAAGCAGCGCTGCTGGCTCGGCTCCATCAAAATCCTTGTTCAAGACCAGACATCTGATTTTTGGGGTTATTGCACAATTTAGCTATGTAGCTGCTCAAACAGGGGTTTTTAGCTTTTTCGTAAACTTTCTGACAGCACCTGAGCAGGGAATGAATATTTCGAAGACTACTGCCGGTTATATGCTCGGCTTAGGTGGAATGTCGTTGTTCTTTGTAGGGCGTTTGTCTGGTAGCTGGTTTATGCAATATTTTCAACCATCCAAACTACTGGGCTTTTATGCGCTGATGTGCGTGCTGTTATTGCCTTTCGTAAGTGCAGGCCTGGGTTTTGTATCAGTAGTGGCATTGTTCCTGATCTTCTTCTTTATGTCAATTATGTTCCCAACCATTTTCGCGTTAGCCATTAAAGATCTTGGACCACAAACAAAGAAAGGCTCTTCATTTCTTATCATGTCTATCGTAGGTGGGGCAGTGTTTCCAATGTTTATGGGCTGGATTGCTGATATCTCGTCTATGTCAGTCGGGTTTTTGGTGCCAATACCATTATTTGCATTTATTTGCTACTATGGGTTTCTGGGGCATAAAGTAAAAGCTTAAAGGTGAAAGATGGAATATTTGGAGAAAACATCGTACACCGAATTTAAGCGGTATTGTAAGACCCTTGAATTGCAGGATGATAAAGAGCTTATTGATGCTTACAAGCTTGCTCATGCCAAAGGAAATGTATGGCCAGAGATTGATCAGGGCATGAAAGAAATTGGTATTTTGGATATGGAAATCTATATTTTCGGGAAGAAGTTATTCATGATAATGGATACCGTCACTGACTTTAATCACGATGAAGCAATGAAAGTATTGGCCACGAAACCTCGTCAGGGCGAGTGGGAAGCCTATATGGCACGTTTTCAGAATGCCTCTGAAAATGCTACTGCCGATGAAAAATGGCAGTTGATGGAGCGGATTTATAAAATAGGATAAGCATGAAAATAGATAGTCATCAACATTTCTGGCACTTTAATACAGAGGATTACGGATGGATGGGCGATAATATGTCGGCCATTAAGCGGGATTTTCTTCCTGCAGATCTTTTGCCGGAACTTGAAAGTATTGGTTTCGACGGCTCAGTAGCTGTTCAGGCGCGTCAGTCGCTCGAAGAAACTAATTGGTTGCTCGAATTAGCCAGCAAAAATCCACACATTAAAGGAGTAGTTGGCTGGGTCGATTTGCAATCGGCAGATGCTGAGGCTCAGCTTCGTGAATTTGCTAAGCATACAAAGGCTGTAGGTGTACGTCATGTTATTCACGACGAGCCGGAGCTTGACTTCATGCTTCGTCCTGCTTTTATTCAGGGTGTAAAGTTGCTCGAAAATTACAATCTGGCTTACGATATTCTTATTTTCGAAAAGCATTTGTCTAATACACTGATGTTTGTTTCTCAGTTTTCTGAAAAACAGGTTTTTGTGGTGGATCATATTGCAAAACCTCTGATCAAAGACAATATCTTTGAGCCCTGGGCTAAATTGATTACTGAGTTGGCTCAGCATCCGAATGTGTATTGCAAAGTTTCGGGCATGGTAACTGAGGCGGATTGGAACAACTGGACTCCTGATCAAATTCATCAGTATCTGGATGTGGTTTTTGCTGCCTTTGGAGCCGATCGTATTATGATAGGTTCGGATTGGCCGGTTTGTTTGGTGGCCGGAAAATATTCGGAAGTAATGAATGTAGTGATCGATTATATATCCGGGCTGAGCGCCGAAGATCAGGCCAAAGTATTG
>JBJOOU010000255.1:0-18834 GCA_046051105.1 Bacteroidota bacterium | reverse complement strand
CCATGTATTTCCATGGTCTAAACTATAAATCATATCGTACGCTGTGAAAATTACTTTAGTCCAAGTTGTTTGTTGGATACAACTTTTTATGTTAGGAGTACTTTCAACCGTATTCAAAAGTTGATATTTGTCAAATAGGAGTAGCTTCAAATTGCATTTATTTTAGCTACGCTGATTTTTAATTCAATCCAAGTTACGCTTCGCTAAAACATACCTATAAATCGATTACAAAATCAACATGACTGTACAAAAAACAAGAAAGTTTCCGCTTCCCGCCTCTACGCATTCCACTTATATTCAATAAACATACTGTATACAACAAATATTCTGCATATATACAAAAGTCTCTGCAAATATTCAAAAGTATTTGTTCTGCGCGCTAGAGTTCTCATAAATATTCAAAAGTCTCCATTGCTTATTTCGGTTTTTCTCATTTATATACAAAAGTTCCCGTTTTTATGCAGAAGTTTTTATTTCAGATTGAAAAGTTTTTGTTCCAGATCGAAAAGTTTTCGTTTTTATTCAAAAGTTTCTGATTTTATACAGAAGTTTTCGTTTCATATACAAAAGTTTTCGTTTTTATTCAAAAGTTCCGGATTTTATACAGAAGTTTTTACTTCATATACAAAAGTTTTTGTTTTTATGCAGAAGTTTTTCCCTGAAATCGAAAAGTTTTTGTTTCAGATCGAAAAGTTTTTCTTTTTCAGGAGAAAGTTTTCGTTTTTTCGGCAAAGTTTTTTGTTTTCAGCTTAAAGTTTTTGTCCTGCAAAAGAAAGTTCCCGTTTCTACGCAAAAGTTTTTCGTTTACATCAAAAAGTATTTGGTTTTTGCGCTGGTTTATGTTCCGAAAAGCGCATTTTGTGCCGCCAATTCCCACTCTGGCGCAAGTTTAGCGAAGCGTAACTTGTGCCGTAAACCAGAAAAGTTTCTAACTTTGGCTTTTATTCAGTTTCAAACTGAATTTGCTTTAGCTATGCTGATTTTTAATTCAGTCCAAGTTTATTTACCGTTGGTCGCTGACCCCTGCTCCCGTCCATCATGATATGCTCTTTACAAGAACAAAATCGCGCATTGTTCGACATGATATGTTATCACGTCGAACAGTGCGAGACTTCTGCATATAAAGAGGAAATCAGGAAAGACGGGGGTACATACAGCCCTTCGTAAATATGTGACTGGTATTATAAGTCCCGATACAACCCATATTTCGACTTATACAAAAAAATCCGTACCACTTTCACAAGCAGTACGGACATATCTCAAAGAAAATTAATCTCAGAATATTAGATTTGTTTTTGAATGAAAATAAAACGAAAACGCAGATTATTAAAGAATAGCAAAGACATTCGATTCTGTAGAGTTCTCGATACTAACTAACTCGTCTATTATTTTTTGTTCGGCAGTATTGGCCCAATAGCGGAACTCTGCCGTTTTGCGATGTTGTGGAAGGTAATCCAGCAATTGATCCAGCTGAAACCGGTCGGACGAAATTCCCGCGCCTGATTCCATCGCATCCATAGCATTGCATTCCTGCTCGATATGGGTAGGTATCATCATGATGGGTTTCATCAGATACATTGCTTCGCATACCGATTCGAATCCTGCCGTGGTGGCGTAGGCTTTGCAGCCCGCCATGTATTCCATAAACAATACATCATTCAGCGTATGTAAAGTCAAATTGGGCGTTAGTTTCGTTACTTTGTCTGCCTCTTTTTTGTCCCAGAAGAAATGCAGGTGTTCGTACAGATTGTATTCGCTCCATTTGGCAATTTCCCGCGCATAGCCGCTGTTGAGCATATATCCGTGGATGTAATTGCCGGTGGATGGGGTTAGTTGCATGATTTCCCTGCGAAGCAATGGAGGCACAATCGAAATTGCTCCATAATTATTCACTGTCGACCGCCGAAATGATAAAGCCAGAATTTTTGTGGCATTCCAGGCAGTGATTCGGGTATAGAACCGCAGAAAAAAGAAGGCTGTTTTGTGCGAACCGCTGTAGTTGAATTCGGGAGTCAGAAAATAATACTGGTGAGCAATATTTACCATCGGCGTTTTCGGAGGCATCAATCCATACGAGATGCCACACAAAATTTCGTAGAAGTTGATCACCACATCGGGTTTGTGTCGGCGAATGCCGGATCGGATTTGCAATATACTGGCAAAGTACACCGGCAAAAGCAAAAGGTTGTAGAGCAGACTGATCAGTACGAAGGATTTTTTCCCTTTCGGGCTGGGTAGGAAATTGGGGCTTTGGAAGCGCTCAATTTCGGTATTTATTTTCTCGGTGAAAAACGCAGGCAACTTACGGCGCGGGCTGGCGCCCACCATTACCGAAACTACCTCATGTCCGTTGCGCTCCAGCATCGATTTCAGGGTGAGCGCTTGTGTAAAATGGCCGCGGCCTTCTCCCTGAATGACAAATAAATATTTCATCGGTTTGTATCTTTGTGCTTGTTTCTTTTCGGGGAACTATCTAAAAGAATCCACCCATTTTGTTGAGCATGTTTCTGTCCGAGTGGTAACTTCTATCGTAAGAGGTGCGCGAATAAGCCACTTTTTCAACGCGTTTATTCGTTTTTTCCATCATCGGAATCACTTCTTTTTGCGGAGCCTGAATGACTGTTTCGCCATGTTTGTACACTGCCCAGCGGCCGGCTTCGTCTTCCAGCAGTGCCGTCATGCTTTCTACCCAGTCGCCCGAGTTCATATAGTGGATACCGTCGATGCGTCGGTTGGCCGCCTGATGGATGTGTCCGCAAATAATACCGTCGGCTTTGCGCGTACGTGCCAGCGCCACCAGTTCGTTTTCGAAGTTGGAGATGTACGACACTGCGCTTTTCACTTTTTGTTTGATGCTTTGCGACAGCGAGAAGTAGGGCAATCCGCGTTTGGCCCGGTAGATATTATAGAATCGGTTGATCCAAAGCAGGAAAGTGTAGCCGATATCGCCCAGCTTGGCCAGCCACACCATGTTCGAAGTTACATTGTCGAATACATCGCCGTGGGTGATATAATAGCGTTTTCCATTAAAACCCTTGTACATATAATCTTTCACTATCGAAATATTGGCAAACGAGAAAGGTGCCAGATGATCGATAAAGTCGTCGTGGTTGCCCCGTACGTATATTACTTTTGTATTGTGGTTTTCCATCATTTTCATGATGATTTTGAAGAAATCGGTATGTTCTTTTTTCCATTTTCCTTTTCCTCCTTTTTGCAAATGCCAACCATCAATAATGTCGCCATTCATAATCAGTGTGTCGCAGTTCACTGTGCGCAAAAATGCAGCCAGTTCGCTGGTTTTGCTGTGTTCGGTTCCTAAGTGTACATCCGAAATCACAATCGTCGGATAAAATTTTTGTGTATCCATAATCTTTTATTTTACGATACAAAGAAACACCGAACATATTGCAACATTAAAACAGAATGATGAAGAAGGTATGAAGAACAGAACGGGTCAAAAGTATGTGTGGCTGAGCACAACACACTCATTCCACAACTTTCCACAACTTTCCACACATTTCGGTACTTCGTCTACCTTATGATCAGCCCCTGCCACGTGGCCTGAAATTTGAATATGTCGTTACTAATATTTATATTTGAAAAACCTACGGGCATGATCCGTAAAAGATATTAATCAGGATGCAAATCTATCATGCGGTTTTCATTCACCCTTAAAAAACAAATATTACAAATGAAAACATTAAAATTTGGAGCTCTTATCGCTCTTGTTGGGTTAATGACAGTTTCGTGTGTTGAGAAATCGGCTAAATATCAAGCTCTTTTGGCTCAACGTGATTCACTTCAGAACAAAGTTTCCAGTGTACAAACCGAATACAACCAAAGCATGGATTTGCTGAGTCAGGTCGACTCTGGTTTTGCAGCTATCAGCGAGTCGGAGGCCAGCCTGAAAATTGAACTAAAAGGCGTGGAAGGACAAACCAGCGCTAAAAAACAGGAATTGGCTGAAAAATTCAATCAGTTGAAACAAGTATTGGAAGAAAACAAAGCCCGCGTAGCCAAACTGCAAAAATTCCAACGCGAAAACAAAGAATTGGCTGGCAAAAACTCGAAACTGGCTGAAACTATTCAACGTATGGAAACCGAATTGGCCGAAAAAACAGCTTCGATCGAAGCGCTTCAGGCCGAACTGGCAAAACGTGATGTAAAAATAAACGAACTGAACCAAACCGTTACCGGACTGAACAGCAACATCAGTTCATTGAAAGACGAATCAGCAAAACAACAATCAACCATCAAATCGCAGGACGAATCGTTGAACAAAGTGTGGTACTACATCGGTACTTCTAAAGATCTGAAAGAAGCACAAATTGTAACCAGCAATGGTTTGTTCAAAGCTAAAACAGTAATGGATCGCGATTTCAACAAATCAGTATTCACTGCAGCCGACAAACGTGGATTGAGCAGCATCCCAACTAACTCGAAAAGTGCCAAAATCATTTCGAACCATCCAGCCGACAGCTACACACTGAACAAAGGTGAAGACAAAATGATTACCATCGAAATTTTGAATGCCGACAAATTCTGGAGCGTTTCAAAATACCTCGTTATTCAAAAATAACCTTTCTCTGAAATAAAATCAACTCCTGCACAGCCTGCAAAGTATTTGCGTCCGGCCTGTGCAGGAGTTTTTTTATAATCAGCCCCCACCATTCTATCACCATTTCTCTAAATCTTGATCCTTGGCTCTTCAATCTTGATTTTTTGTTCTTTGCTCTTTGTTCTAACATAAATACACAAACCTTATCAATCCCTACCCAACTTATCTCCCGAAAAGTTGTAATTTTGCGACTTATGAAACCTTTCATTTTAATAGTAGAAGATGATGTAGCCTACGGCAGTATGCTGCAAAAATGGTTTGTGCGTAACAGCTTTCAGGCTACGCATTGTTCCAGTGTGGCCGGCGCACAGTCGGAATTAAAGAAACAAACCTTCCAATTGGTGCTTACCGATTTGCGACTGCCCGACGGCGATGGCATTTCACTCCTGCATTGGATGCGCGAGCAAAATATTTCTACGCCTATCCTGGTAATGACCAGCTATGGCGAAATTAGCAGTGCTGTATCAGCCATCAAACTGGGTGCAGAAGATTTTCTTGAAAAACCGGTCAATCCATCCGTTCTTTACGATAAGGTTCAACAAATTCTGTCGGGCAACACCCTTGCTTCGAAAAAGAAACCAGAGAAAAATGCTTCCGGTGGAGCCATTGTTGGCAAAAGTCCTGCCTTTGTAGCCATGCAAAAAATGGCATTGAAAGTAGCTTCCACCAAAATGACAGTTTTGATTTTGGGCGAAAGCGGTACCGGAAAAGAATACACTGCCCGCATGATACACGAGAACAGTAGCCGCAAAGATCAACCTTTTATTGCGGTGGATTGTGGAAGTCTGTCGCGCGAGTTGGCCCCCAGCGAACTGTTTGGTCATTTGAAAGGATCATTTACCTCGGCTGTAAGCAACAAAACCGGTGTGTTTGAACAGGCCAGCGGCGGCACCGTATTTTTGGACGAAGTGGGCAATCTTTCCTACGATGTGCAGGTGCAATTGCTCCGCGCCCTTCAGGAACGAAAAGTGCGCCCTGTAGGTGCTGTCAACGATGTGCAGGTGGATGTGCGCATCATTGCCGCCACCAACGAAAATTTGGAACAAGCCATTGCGCAGGGACGTTTTCGCGAAGATCTTTATTACCGACTGAATGAAATCTCGGTGATGGTTCCCCCATTGCGCGAGCGGAAAGAAGATATTGCCTTGTTTGCCGGAGAGTTTCTGCGTCAGGCCAACGACGAACTGGAACGGGATGTAAAAGGATTTTCTGCCGAAGCCATTCAGCTATTGGAACAACAAAGCTGGAGCGGAAATTTGCGAGAATTACGCAATACGGTTCGCCGCATCGTTTTGTTTGCCGAAGGCGAATACATTACTGCCGACGATTTACCTTTCAGTAATCAACAGCCCTCGCCCGCTCCCGAAGCAGATTTCGAAGACGACAGCGAACGCGATCAAATCGTTTCGATGCTAAAAAAAGCCAGAGGAAACAAAACGCTGGCGGCTCAGCTGCTACAAATCGACCGAAAAACGCTGTACAACAAAATGCATCTCTACGGCATCAAACTTTAATGGTGAGGATGTTTGATACATCCTCTTGCCAATGCTCATAAGCGGCATCGCGATGCTGATCCATTCGTTTCAGTTCGTCGGACGGATAGCCCAACAGTACAAACATCGGGAGCATTTTGTGGCACAGCCGACGGGCTTCGAAATAATCATTCCCGGCCAGCGCCAGCGATAAGTCCTGAAAATTCTGCGCAGTCGATTCTTTGAAAATCTGAAGAATTTCGTCTTCATCTTCGCCCAGAAAATCATCCACGCCCGCAGGCTTTCCTGCGCCAAATACCAGTTGCAGGCTTTCCTGCGTGAAGGGTTTGGCAATATAATCTGTAAAACCCAGCTGAATCGCTTTTTCGTAGGAGAAATCACTGCGTCCGGTCATCACCACCACTGGCAAGTGCTCGGCGGAATGCAACACGTCCAGGCCTGATATTTCATCCATTTCCATATCGGTGAGAATCAAATCATAGTCCGATTCCACCACCTCGTGCCCCAGGCGATGAAGCAGATCCGTCACCATACGAACCATCACAGGGTCATCGTCGAACACTGCAATTTTCTTTTGCCCGGGCGCCACTGACGATCTTATCTCATCCACCGGCAATTCTACGGTAAAAGTCGTTCCTTCGTCGGGTATCGACTCTACGTGAATCGTACCGCCCAAAATCTCCACCAGCCCTTTCACCACATACATCCCCAACCCGCTACCATGCGCCAGTGCATTATTGCGCTCCACGCGAGTAAAGGGTTTGAATAAATCGGACAACTTTTCGGATGGAATTCCCGCCCCTGTATCGGTCACTTTCACCGAAAGATTCCCGTTAGCAGCAATCATTTCCAAGCGGATGCTTCCCAGCGGAGTATATTTCACGGCGTTGGACACCAGATTGATCAGAATTTGTTTCAGCTTCATGCGATCGGTACAAATTCGAATGGCCGTAGCTGAACTTTCGAAATGCAATTGTTTACGCTCCACCAGCGGACGAAACATTTGCTCCATTTCGGCACGTAGCGCGTTCAGTTCGAAGGTTTGCCGGGTGGTACTCAAAGTGCCCTGCTCGATGGCCGAAAATTCCAGCAAATTCTCCAACAAGGCAGTGATGTGATTCACCGAATTTTGCATGGCGCGTTTTTCGGCTCCTTCGGTCTGCAATTCCAGATAACCATAAATGGAGCTCAGCGGACTTTTGATATCGTGCGAAACTGAAAGCAAAAACTGATGCCGGCTTTCCATCACCTCTTTCAACTTTTCGCGCGCCTCGCGACCTTTGTTTACATCATATATAATGAGTGTAATAAAAACCAGAATCAGCAACAATGCCAATGCTCCGGCTATGCCTGAAATCAAATAACTTTTATTCAGCGAAGCTTCGGTCAGGGCTATTCTGTTCATCATTCCCCGCAGGGTTTTGTCCTGCACCTTCATCAACAAGGAGGTGATTCGCGCCGCCAGTTCCCGATCGGATTCAATCAGCAACAACATGTTTTGATTGATACTTCGGATATTTTCATCGTAATGTGTACCCGCCTGCTGAGCAATTTCCTTCATTTCGGCAATGATGGCCGGCGACTCTGTACTTTGCACACGAATCGTTTTCTCGTTGCGAATCACCAGGGTACTGTCTACAGAGGGACTAAACACGTTTTTGATTCGCCCGAAGAATGTCCGTTTCTTACGAACTTTCACCAAAGTGTCTGGTTTGGTAGCAGCTATCTGGCTTTCTGTCGGCAATTGAGGCTTGTATTCTTTTAGGCGGGTATTAAGCTTGTTTACAGGGTTTTCGAGATGGAAATATTGATTCAATGTTCGCAAATTGGCCGATTGCAAGCGTAGAAGCCGGGCTATTTCGTTCCAATCGCGTTGTTCCGCTTTATTGGAATGAGGCGTCGCCGCGATAATTTCCGAAACAGCAACTGCCATACTATCATATTGGTGAATATAAACAGTATTTCTGCTAATCAGAAACAGATTGGCTGTGGACTGCGCCTCGCCTACTTTTTTGATCAGTGCATTGATACCGGCCAATGTTTTTTGCTGATTTTGCAGATGCATCCGTTCGCTATCCACTTGTCGTTTCAGTCCATAGAACAACAAGCCGATAACGGCAAGCCCAATACCTGCAATCAGGTACAAACTAATGGCTTTCAATCGTATTTTACTTTCAATATTCATCCGGGTCTCCTTTACGATGCTGAACAAAAGTAATTGAATTTTTCGAGATACAACTTTCATTCCCGGAGCTGAAAGGGGCAAAAGAAACAGGGCTGCCCGAATCGATTTCAGGCAGCCCCGTTGGAATGTTTTTTCCGGTTAGGAAAACTACTTCACCGCTATAGTTTCAATTTCCACCAGAGCGCCTAATGGCAAATCCTTTACAGCAAATGCCGCACGAGCCGGGCAATCTGTGGTATAGTATTTTGCATACACCGCATTCATAGCAGCAAAATCACTGATATTTGCCAGCAGAACCGTTGACTTTACGACATCTGCGAAACCGTAACCTGCCTCGTCAAGGATGGCTTTGATATTTGCAAAAACCTGTTCGGTCTGAGCTGTAATGTCGGTAACTTCTATTTTTCCTACAGCCGGATTGATCGGAATCTGGCCCGAAATGTACAAAGTTCCATTGGCTTCAACAGCCTGACTATAAGGTCCGATTGCAGCAGGTGCATTGGGGGTTGAAATAATTCTTTTCATTCGAATAATGAGATTATAATTAATGGCATAAAATTAATGCATTTTTCTGTAGATAAAAAATTGTAATATTTACAATAGTGCTTTTGCAAACGTTTGAATGCTATTTTCGTAATTTTATTTCATTATATGATATAACATAATAATATTTTCTTATATTTGTCGACAAGTACAACTTAAATATATAAGATATGAGAAAAAAAATTACATTATTGTTATTGTCGATGACCTGTTTATCAATGTTATATGCAGGTGGTGGCTGGGCTACGAGTGCTGTTAGCATCACAAAAAACAGCAGTAGCGCTTATTTGTACCCTCTTAATACCCAGGAAGGGTGGACGGATGGAGATTGGATGTTGAATACGGAGTTTAGCTCATTCAACTTTGGTACTCCAACTTCTTTGGTGCTTAATGGTGCGTCGGCCAATGGATGGACTGACGATACACCTGGCTACACAACAGCATCATTTGTATTGTATTACAGAGTTTATAAAAATGGGACTACGCCTGGGGGGTGGTCGCAAATAGCACTTGATAATCTGGCCTACAATGCTGGAAATAATTATGTTTACTCGAAATCTAATGCCAATATAGATATTTTGGCTTTGGCAACTTTGCAGGGCACTAATACTTATACACTGGAAGTGGCAATGTCCAAAAATCAGTTTTATACGGGAGGTAGTTGGAATAGTATGATTCCGGATGGACAATCCACTGCCTATGCAAGCACAAATGCAGGATATAAAGCCACTTTTGTAAAAACAATTGTTACAGACATAAAACAGCCCGTTCAAAACATGACGGTTACCGGAAGTGAGGGTAAACTACATGCAAATTTTGAAGGTGTAGCAAATATTGAGTTATACAATATGTCGGGTCAGCTCATCGACAAACAAACTGCACAAAACAGCTACATACATATTTTAAAGCCAGGTGCTTATCTGATGCGTTTCAATGGCACCACACAAAAAGTTATCGTTCACTAACAAGTTCACTATCACTATTCTGTAAGGCCGTTTCTCATCATGGGGAACGGCTTTTTTGTTTTGTCTTTTTTATTTTCACCTACATTCTTTTTTTGCTATCTTTGCACTCCTGTAATTCGAGGAAAAACAACCTCGCTATTGCATTGATAAATAAACGATTGATACAATCGAAAATAGTAAAACTACTAATCGTAAATAATAAAAGATGGAACTTGCAAGTAAGTACAACCCCACGGACATTGAGTCGAAATGGTATCAGTATTGGTTAGACAACGGATTTTTTAGTTCAAAACCCGATGGTCGTGAGCCTTATACTGTCGTCATTCCGCCGCCTAACGTAACGGGTGTGCTTCACATGGGCCACATGCTCAATAATACTATTCAGGACGTGCTGGTACGTCGTGCCCGCATGCAAGGTAAAAATGCCTGCTGGGTACCTGGAACCGACCACGCATCCATTGCCACCGAAGCCAAAGTGGTAAACAAATTGGCACAGGAAGGCATACAAAAGACGGACCTTACCCGCGAAGCCTTTCTGGAACATGCCTGGGAATGGACCCACAAACACGGAGGTATCATTCTGGAACAGCTAAAAAAGCTGGGAGCGTCGTGCGACTGGGACCGTACTTGTTTCACCATGGACGAAAAACGCTCGGAAAGTGTGATTAAAGTATTTGTTGACCTATACAACAAAGGATTGATTTACCGCGGTGTGCGCATGGTCAACTGGGATCCGAAAGCATTGACTGCGCTGTCGGACGAAGAAGTAATTTTCAAAGAGCAACAAGGAAAACTCTATTACCTGCGCTATAAAATTGAAGGCGAAGACGGTTATGCGGTTGTAGCAACTACCCGCCCGGAAACCATCATGGGAGATACCGCTATGTGTATCAATCCGAACGATCCGAAAACTGCCTGGCTGAAAGGCAAAAAAGTAATTGTGCCGCTGGTAAATCGTGTGATTCCGGTAATCGAAGATGATTATGTAGATATGGAATTCGGAACAGGCTGTTTGAAAGTAACTCCTGCGCACGATGTGAACGACTACATGCTGGGGCAAAAATACAACCTTCCATCCATCGATATTTTCAATGATAACGGTACGCTGAACGAACATGGTTTGCAATATGCTGACATGGATCGTTTCGACGTTCGCAAACAAATCGAAGCTGACCTGGAAGCCGCCGGTTTGATGGAGAAAGTGGAAGCGTATACCAACAAAGTAGGTTGCTCTGAACGTACCAACGCGCCTATCGAGCCTAAATTGTCGACGCAATGGTTCCTGAAAATGGAAGACCTGGCCAAACCTGCACTGGATGCAGTGATGGATGACATCATCAAATTCGTTCCCGAAAAATTCAAAAATACCTATCGCCACTGGATGGAAAACATCCGCGACTGGAATATTTCGCGTCAATTGTGGTGGGGACATCAGATTCCTGCTTACTATTTGCCCGACGGTAAATTCGTTGTGGCAGAATCGAAAGAAGCTGCTTACGAAAAAGCATTATCCATTGTCAATTATCCATTGTCAATTGACGACCTGCGTCAGGACGAGGACTGTCTGGACACCTGGTTCTCGTCGTGGTTGTGGCCAATCTCGGTTTTCGATGGCATCACTAATCCTGAAAACGAAGATATTCAATATTACTACCCCACCAACGATTTGGTGACCGGACCGGATATCATTTTCTTCTGGGTGGCACGTATGATTGTGTCGGGCTACCAATACCGTGGCGAAGCGTGTTTCAAAAACGTTTATTTTACCGGTATTGTGCGCGACAAACTGGGTCGCAAGATGTCGAAACAACTGGGCAACTCACCCGACCCGATTGAACTGATGGAAAAATACGGTGCCGATGGTGTGCGCATGGGCTTGTTGCTCACCGCTCCTGCGGGTAACGACATTCCGTTCGACGATACACTGTGCGAACAGGGACGTAACTTCAATAATAAAATCTGGAATGCTTTCCGTCTGGTAAAAGGCTGGGAAGTAGCCGATATCGAACAACCTGAAACAGCCAAACTGGCCATCAAATGGTTCGACAGCATCCTTACCAAAACGGTAGCTGAAATGGACGACCTGTTCTCAAAATACCGTTTATCCGAAGCCCTGATGGCTGTGTATAAACTGTTCTGGGATGAGTTCTCTGCATGGTATCTGGAAATAGCGAAACCCGCTTATCAACAACCCATCGACCGTGCCACTTACGAGGCTACGCTCGGATTCTTCGATTCGTTGTTGCGACTTTTGCATCCCTATATGCCTTTTATCACCGAAGAATTGTGGCAGGCGCTTACCGAACGTCAGTCTGGTGAAAGTTTGATGGTATCGCTGCAACCAAAAGTTGCTGCTCACGATGAAGCCATTCTGGTTGACTTCGAAAAAGTAAAAGAAGTGATTGCCGGCGTACGTACCATCCGTTTGCAAAAGAATGTTCCACTCAAAGAACAACTCGAACTGCAAATCATTGGCGAAACACTGGATACCTACAATTGCGTAGTAAGCAAATCATGTAATTTGTCTGCTATCGAAAATGTAACCGAGAAAGCTGCCGGATCCATTTCGTTCCTTGTGGGTACAACGGAATATGCAGTTCCAATGGGCAACCTGATTAATGCTGAGGAAGAAATTGCCAAGATGGAGGCCGAAATCAAGTATTACGAAGGCTTCATTGATTCAGTAATGAAAAAACTTGGCAACGAGCGTTTCGTGGCCAATGCCAAACCCGAGATTGTGGATGGCGAGCGTAAGAAAAAAGCCGATGCCGAAAGCAAAATCGCTTCGCTAAAAGAAGGTATTGCAGCGCTGAAAAAATAATCAACAGCCCCATAAGCCTATCAAGAAAGAGTGACTTCAACCAGTCACTCTTTCTTTTTTTATCCCCCTTACGTCTACTCTCAACGCAGGTAATCGCTGTTCCATCGATATGGGCATCACTTCATCGCAGCGCCTCACAGCGCTGTGACCTTGACAGCATCGTGTCAAGATACTTGACATATACATGTCAAACTATTTGACTCGTACGTGTCAAACTTATTGACCTAAACGAGTCAAGCAATCAACGCTTACCACCAAAGAGACCTTTTGATGTACTAGAAAGCAATCGTTCAATGCACTACACAACATCGCTTCAGAAGGAGGCAGTGAAATGCTAGACTTTCGCCCCATTGAACATGGCGATTCCGACAGAATAGGCTAACTTTGCGTTTCATTAAAAACTCTACATTTATGACACCCACATACAAGGAATTATGCCTGTTTACTTGCGATGTAGCCCGCAGTACCGGCAAGATTATGGCCGAAGAACGCAAGAACTTCGATGCCGGCAAAATTGAAAACAAGGGGATGCACGACCTGGTAAGCTATGTCGACAAGGAATCGGAAACCCGCATTATTGCGGCCCTGCAAACCATTCTACCTGAATCGGGATTTATTGCCGAAGAAGGCACCAGCAGCAAGCACGGCGAACGTTTCAACTGGGTGATTGACCCACTGGATGGCACCACCAATTTCATTCAGGGATTGCCATTGTATTGCGTTAGCATAGGCCTGCTTGATGGAGACGAACTGGTATTGGGAGTGGTATATGAAGTCGGTCGCGATGAATGCTTCTATGCATGGAAAGACGGTGGCGCTTACCTTAACAATGAACCGATTCACGTATCCAATCGAGACAACATCCACGATGCGCTGCTGGCCACTGGTTTCCCATACTCCGAATTTAGCCGCATGGACGAATACATCGAGTTCCTGAAATGGGCCATGATGAATGCACGAGGCGTTCGGCGACTGGGTTCTGCGGCTGCCGATTTGGCTTACGTGGCCTGCGGCAGGTTTGATGCATTCTGGGAATATGACCTAAAACCCTGGGACGTAGCCGCGGGCGCACTTTTGGTAAAAGAGGCCGGCGGCACCGTTACCGACTACAAAGGCGGCACCAATTATTTATTCGGAAAAGAAATTGTGGCTGCCAATGGATTGCAAGACAATCTTATATTAGAGAAAATCAGAGAATTCGCACAATAACACTCACACATTTATGCTGATAAACGAACGCGACACCCGTACCGAACGACTGATGACTGTGGCAAACGCGATGATGACAGCTGCTCGCACAGCCCCAAAAGGCAAAGGCTTTGACATTATTGAAGTAGTTACAATTACCGGCGAAACCATCACTGAGCTATCTGAAGCAATGCTAAAATACAGCGAAGACACCGGCCTGAAATTCATTACCCGCGATGCTGAAAATATTCTTCATGCAGAAGCCATCGTGCTGATTGGTACACGTCAGCAATTGCACGGCTTAAACTGTGGCTATTGCGGTTTCCCTACCTGTTTCGAAAAAGGAGAATTTCCGGATGTGCCTTGCGCCATCAATACAGTGGATGTGGGGATAGCACTAGGCTCGGCCTGTGCGGTAGCTACCGATCACAGAGTGGATAGTCGCATCATGTTTTCGGTTGGAAGAGTAGTGCAGGAACTAAACATGATGCCCGGATGTAGCAATATTTATGGTATTCCCATTAGTTGTAGCTCGAAGAACCCATTTTTCGACAGAAAACCGAAGATTACCCCTGCCACATGAGGTAGGGGTGAGGGGCTGCATTTTCAGTACCTGCTGTTATATTCTTTCTGAGCTTTTACAAAGTCGGAGATCAATGAAGGATTGGTTTCGAAGGCATTGCCCACTACTACCAGATGAGCCCCGGCAGTAAAAGCCTCCAGCATTTGCGCCGGGTTTTTGATGCCACCACCTACAATTAATGGAAGCGACAGGCCTTCGTTTACCTTCGAAATCATTTCGGCAGGAACCGGAATGGCGGCTCCGCTTCCGGCCTCAAGGTAAATTAATTTCATGCCGAGCAGCTCACCGGCCACTGCCGTAGAAAGCGCTATCTGGTTTTTATCCCTTGGTATCGGTCGGGTGTTGCTCACATATTCTACCGAACTGGGCTTGCCGCCATCCACCAGCAAGTAGCCCGTGGGGATTACCTCGATATTCGATTGCTTAATTGCAATTGCCGAATTCAAATGCTGCCCAATAAGATATTCGGCATTTCGCCCCGATAACAAGGATAGATACAAAATGGCATCGGCGTGGGTGCTGAATTGTGATGCATTTCCGGGAAAAAGAACAACGGGAGCCTTTACCTCTTCTTTTAGCAGCTCAATCAGCGAATCCACTGACGAATAGATGGTGTGGCTTCCTCCTACAAAAATAAAGTCGGGTGTGTCTGATTTCAGAGCTGCAATCGTTCCTGCCAATATACTTCCGCGACACTGATCGGGATCAATGAGCACGGCAAGCATCTTTTGGTTGCTATCTTTGTTTAGTAATATGCTTTTATATAGATTCATAAGAAATATCATTGGTACAATACACCAGCGTATAATCGCCTTCCAGACGATAATTTAGCGTGTATTTTCTGTTTTCAGGTAAATGGATGCATTCAATTTGGCCTGCAGTGGCCGGGGAGAATGGCAAAACCCGTAGCTGATTCGCAAAATCGATTGCCGGACGGCCAATGATTTTGTACATCGCCTCTTTAGCCGACCACACGATTTGCAATTGGCGGATATCTGCTCCGTGATGAAAGTCACTCTGTTCAGCTTCGCTCATAAATCGCGTAAACAGTTGCCCTATTTTTGGCGATAACAGTTCAATGTCGATGCCAACCGGGTGTTGCTTGTTGATCATTACTCCCACTTTTGTGGCGCTATGAGTGATGCTTAGATTTTCACTGTCAGCGATATACGGTTTTCGATCGCTTGTGTATTCTATGCAAACCTCATATCCCAGCAGTGTTTTGAGAGCCAGTCGGGCTGCCAAATACTCCTTTTTGCGTTTCTCGGTGCCGAATTGTTCGTACTCGTCCCTGTTAATTGCTGTGAGTTGACTCAAAAGAGCATCGCAACTTTCGGTTACATCCCAAATCAATATTCGGGAACCGGCATCTTCTATTTGTAAGCCAGCGGGCATCTTATCGCTCTGTATTAAAGGTTTACTTTTTCCATTCAAAGCTTTCCATCATGCGAATAATGTCTTCACGAATGTATCTTGACATGGGTGCGATAGAATCTTTGTTGGGTACATTGTTGAAGTAAAGCGCCCCTCTGAAAAAGTGTCGAACACTGTCAGTGAGCACAAACTGAACGGATGAGGCCGTATTTCCTTTCAGGTCATACAGAATGCCATATACATGACGCTCGGGACTTTCGAATACTTTTTCGGTAATTCCATCGGCCTTGATGCTGTGTTTGTACACAATGTGACGGGTATCTTCCAGCAGTTCAATCAGATTGCCATTTATGGGCTTGTAGCTGCAATATATGCTGGCATTCAGATATGGATAATTCAGGTCGATCCAGAAATTTTCCGATTTATTTTCGTGGCTGGTAACATTGGCCGATAATGCCATATCAAATTTGTATGGAAGTCCCAGCGTGTCCATAGTCCGATATTCATGCTGCGGCATGTCTACCCTGAAATACCCATAGGGTTTAGGCACCGAATTGTTGCTGCATGATACGAGGGTAACAATCAGCAGTATGTAGGTCAATAGTTTCTTCATGTTGTGTTATTGCAGATCGGGATTGTTGTAATCTTCCCTGATAAATAGTTTTATTTTCTTTATTCTACGGTTGTCCACCGACATAATTTCAAATACATATCGACCAAAACCCAGTCGCTCGTTCTTGGCTGGCATTTCGCCCTTTAGCTCAAGCACCAATCCGGCCAGCGTTTCTACTTCGTCGGTAAGTTTCAAAAAGTCGCTCTTTTCAATCTCGGCTATTTTAAAGAAATCATTCAACAGTATCTTCGCTTCGAAAATGAAAGTGTGATTGTCCAGCTTGGTGTAAAGCGATTGGTCATCATCATATTCATCGCTGATGTCGCCCACAATTTCCTCCAGAATATCTTCCATGGTCACAAGGCCTGAGGTACCACCGTATTCATCCACAACGAGTGCGAGGTGAATTCTGTTCTCCTGAAATTCGGTGAGCAGATCATCAATCATTTTCGTTTCGGGCACATAATAGGCCTGTCGGATCAGCGTTTGCCATCTGAAGTTGGACGGCTTGTCCAGGTGGGGCAGAAGATCTTTGCTGTACAAAACACCTTTAATATTGTCTCTGGTGCCTGCATAAACGGGTATTCTTGAATAACCCGAAGCAATGATCACATCCAGCAATTTCCTGAAATTCGACTTTATGTCTACCACCACCATATCCACCCGTGATGTCATGATGTCTACCACCTTAATATTGCCAAATTTGATGATCCCTTCCAGAATTTCTTTGTCTTCATCTTTACTGTCTGAAGTAAGCTCCAGAGCCTGCGATAGTTCTTCCATCGAAATATTCGAATGGCTGTGTTTTGACAATCGTGTATTGACAATAGAGGTTGAATTGACCAGAAAATCGACAAAAGGACTGAAGATGCGTTCCAGTGCGAATAGAATTCCTGCGGTCTTCGAAGCGGTTTTTACCGCAAATTCGGTGGCATACACCTTGGGGATAATCTCACCAAATAATAATATCGAAAAGGTAATAAGGATGGTTTGAAATACAAATCCTGCAATGGGGGCACTTTCGAAGTTGAATACCGTTTCGGTGAAATGTTCAATCAGCATAATTACGGCAACGTTCAGAAAGTTCTGACTGATCAAAATGGTCGCCAGTAATCGTTGCGGGTTTTGGAGCAATCGAAGGATGTTGCGGTCTTTTTTCTGTTCGCTTTCTTCCAGTTCATTAATAGTTTGCGGGTCAAGCGAAAAAAGAGCGACTTCCGAGGCCGAAATAATGGCAGAAAATGCCAGTAGCAGGCCGCTGATAAATAGCGAAACACCTGCCGATATGGTAATTGGATGAACGCTGATTCCTCCAAAAAGTGTATGTGAGATGTCTGTATTCAATGAATGTTCCGGTTGGGTGATAAGTGTGCAATCGATTGGTTGCAAAAGTAGTTATTTTTTTTCAGTTGCCTGCACATCCTTTTTGAGGAGCCGGATTTGGTCATTACAAATAGGACGATGGTCTTGTGGTAGATAAATATAGATTAACCCACTGAAATTTTATCGGTTTTCCAGAATATCGTAATCGTCAAAATACTTATCTTTACAGCTGCAATCAGTCATAACTTTATGCTGTTGATGATTGTTGTATAATTTGAACAATCAAAGCTTTCAAATCAAAATAGTATGGAAGATAAATTAGTGACATTAGCCATTCGAACTTACCAACGGGCACAGATGATAAAGTCTGTTTTGGATGAAAATGGTATTGAAACAGTGATTCATAACTTGAATCTGGAACAGCCCGAGCTGGCTGTGGGTGTTCGCGTTCGTATTAAAGAAAGTGATCTTCCTCAAGCACTCAAGATTGTGGAAGAAATGGAGAACGCCTGGGAAAAACAGTCGGAAACCGATGTTGCCACAGTTCAGCAGGTGTTAATCCCGATTGATTTTACTGATTTTTCTCCAAAGACGATCAAATTTGGATTTCACTTCGCCGACATTCTGGCGGCCGAAGTTGTTTTTATGCACGTTTATTTTAGTCCGGCATTTACCATTTCGTCCAACAACGATATGAGCACCTATAGTATCAGTGATAGTGAGCTGCTGAGGAGGACGATAAGAAATGCAGCTGCAGATTCGGAAAATCTCACCAATATTATCAATTCACAGATTAATAACGGTGATTTACCCAACATCGCTTTCAGCTTCGAAATTAAAGAAGGGGTGCCGGAAGATGAAATTCTGGATTATTGCAAAAAGCACACACCAGCTTTGGTGGTGATGGGTACCCACGGAAAAAAATACAGCAATGAGCTGATTGGTAGTGTTACGGCTGAGGTGATGGAGTCATGTGTCTCGCCGGTTTTCGCAGTGCCCGTGCATATGACTATGGAAACTCCATCTGATATCCAGCGTATTGCTTTTCTGACGAATTTCGATCAAAAAGATTTGATTGCTATCGATAGAGCCATTTCGTTATTTGCAGAAGATAATATTGAGTTG
>JBJOOU010000254.1:0-7814 GCA_046051105.1 Bacteroidota bacterium | reverse complement strand
AGCTAAATAATTTTGTAGTTTTCATTTGAAAAAATAATCGTTAGAATTTGTAGTTAAAGCTGGCTCTGCAGTTTCTACCCGGCATCGGGTAGTTTTGCACAATTGCGTAATTCTCGTTCATAAAGTTGAGTACTTCTGCAGTAATACTGAAACTTTTGAAGTTGAATCGACCAAATATGCTCTGATCCACATAAGGAGCCAGATAATTAGGTTTATAGGAGTTTTGTCCGCTGTATCTTTTGCCTGCAAAAAGCAGGTTGTAGCCAATGTCCAGTTTTCTATGGCTGTATGTTACCGTGGCAGCGCCTGAATGTATAGGTGTGTATGGTAGAATGTCGCCGTATGTTTCTGGATATATATCATAATTTTTCCCCAATTGGTAGCTATAATTTGCTGTCAGGCTGATACAGTTCTTCGGATTAATATCTTCAGATGTTTGCACACTAAGGTCCAAACCTTTTACTTTCACCTTGCCAATATTTCGTACAGTTGAAAATGGGATTCCATAAATGATGGTGATTTTATCTGTTACTGCATTATAATATGCATCTGCAGTGATTACCAGATTGCTTAAAAAACTGATATCGTTTGTTTGATAAGTGATTCCGGCATTGTACTGATGGCTTTTTTCTGGCCTAAGGTTTTTAAATCCTAAATCCTGATAATACAACTCTGTGAAAGTTGGAAGGCGGTATACATCTTTGTAAAAAGCCCTCACAATCAGATTGCTATTTTTAAAAGGTTGAACCGATGCAAAAAAAGTTGGTGATAATTTATTCTGATGCATCTCTGCACTGGTTGTGTCTGTATTTCCCTGAGCATGGACGTGCAATAGGTTACCACCCAATGTAAATTGATCAGCAACATATTTGATGGAAACATTAGACATAATCGTGTTTCTAACAGGCTTCGCATCGGGTTTGTAATTCAGGTTGGAGGCTGAAAATAAATTGTTGAACCAATAATCAGTCGTAGCGGCTATAGTGAGTTGGTTTATTGGTCTGTATTGTACAGCAGAACTTATATAGTATTCATTTTGAAGGTATGTTTCCAATAACTTTTTATCAGAAAGCGAAGAGTAGTTGTTGCTCACATTGCTGTATTTCAGATGTTGACGGTTGTATTTACCCGAAAAAATGAATTGCCATTGATTTGACTTTTTATTCTCATAATAGAACTGTGACAACCAGTTTTGGTCATTCATTCGTCCTTTAGCATCGGTATAGTTGTATGCAGTTACAGGTCCGGGTAAGCCACGGTCGGAGTAATAATGATTGGTTTTGAATCGGAATATCTCGCTATTGCTGAAGTGATAAATGACATTCATTTCGGAACGAAGATTTTTTACATCAGTATTGTAGCGGGTGGAGTGGATGATATTTTTCCCGTAGGGGTTGATGTTGAAGCTAAAAGGATAATTTCCTTTTGCCGTTGTAGCATTCATGGCTAAATTGACAGCCAATTTGCTGCTAAAGTACTTTTGCAAAAGAAATGACGATTGAATTAGCCCGAATGAACCAATTTTGAATGCTACATTCCCTCGGAGCGTTCGCCGTGGATCATATGCCACTAATTTGCTCGTGAGCGAAAGTACCGATGAATATGCAAAGATGCGGGCGGATTGTAATAGGCTAACCGGCTGTCCGTTATCAAGCGTTAATGATTCGATGTTTTCCACGCAGAACTGACTCAAATCAATTTGGCCTGACTGTATGTCGCTCATCATCAATCCGTCGTACGAAACCCCGGTATGTGTAGCACTCAGTCCGCGCACCGAAATTGTTTTCAGTCCGCCAATGCCGCCGTAATCTTTAATGGTGACTCCGGCCATGTGTTTCACTGCGTCGGCCACATTGTAAGCATTTAAGTCCTGAATTTCTTTAGCCGAAATGATTTGTGATGGAAGTGCTGACCTTAGTCGATTATTGAGTTGGGCTTTAACCTGAACTTCTCGCAATGAAAGCTGTTGGGATAAAGAATCATTTTTTGTTTCTACTGCAAATAAAGCGGTAGAGCAAGAAATAAAAGGTATGTAAAAAAATGCACATAGTGTGCGGGCAGTTGTGATTGATTTTGAAAACACAGTGATAACTATTTGACGATGAATGAACCGATCAAATAGCTCCCGAAAATAAACTAACAATGGCAAATAAACACGGAACGGTAGACGTTGCTGTACTGCTTGCTGATGTTTCGTCGCTTTTTCCTCGAAAGCTTCTGAAAATTAATTTCAGCCTGGCAGGTCTTCTGACTTACTCCCGTATCTGAACGCCTTCCCGTTTTTGTGTTTTGTTGTAAAACAGTGGCAAAAGTGTTGTTCAATACGTTTGAATTAATCTGTGTTGTCAACTATTCATTGTCAACTTTCAACTAATTCGGAGCTTACAGCAGCGGGACTGTACAGGATTTTCACCTGTTTCCCTTTTAATCTTCAACACGGACTCGTGTATCTGAACCAAAGCTGATGCAAAATTAGAGGATTTATTTCGAAATAAAAAACAGTAAATCGATGTTTTTGCAATTCCAGAGTAGTGCCTAGTATCTAAACGAAAGAATATTAATTGTTTATGAAACAAAAAAGCATTCGAAATTTTTGTTCGAATGCTTTTCTTGTTCTGTTATGTTGGAAAAATTACCCGGTACTTTTCAAACCTCCTGATATGGCCGATGTAATCATGAGCAATTGTACCAAAACCTGTTCTGCTTTTTCGGGATTGGTTGTTTTCAGGCTACGCCATTCAATGAGTTTTTCGATCTGCATTTTGTGCAAAGCATGGAGCGGACTTTTGCGCGAACGTTCGTTGTACAACAGGGTTTTACGACGAATTTCTACGTTAATTCCCAACAGTTCTGCAATTTGTTTCAGTCCTTCTTTGTGCTCGTCCATAATGGTCGTTACCAGTTCGTCACGCAATGCCGGATCGTTGACTAATCTGGAGTATTCGAGCATAATATCCCGGTCGGAATTGAGTAGATTGGACTCAATCTGAATAAGATTGTAGTGCATAAAAGGCCAACTATCCGCCGATTCTTTTATTTGTTGGTACATTTCGGGATAATCCTCGCGAAGAACTTTCAGAGCCGTACCAATACCATACCATCCGGTAATGTTGAAGCGGGATTGTTTCCAGCTAAATACCCACGGAATAGCACGAAGATCGGCCAGGCTGCGTTTACCTGTACGGCGCGAAGGACGGGAGCCGATTTTACTCTGTTCCAAGACATCGATAGGAGTGACCTCACCATAAAATTCGATAAACCGCGGATGTTTGATAAACTCCTGGTATTTGTTTAAGCTGATTTCCGACAATTTTTCCACTGCTCGTATCGGATAATCGGGTTGTTCGCAGTCGAAACGGATATAGCCAGCCTGACGTCCCGATCCGGCCAATAACATTTCGAGATTGAAGGTGGCATTCAGTGGGTTGGCAAACTGCTGAGCTATCGATTCGCCCTGAACGGTGAGCTTGATTTGCCCGCTCATTGTACGGCGCGGCATACTCTCGAGGAAGCGATGATATTTGCCACCACCACGACTAATGGTTCCACCAATTCCGTGGAAAAAGCGCAACTGTACATTGTGCTTGTTGGCCACTTCGGTAAGTAGAATTTCAGTTTCGTAGATATTCCAACGACTCGACATGATGCCGCCGTCTTTGTTACTATCACTGTATCCAAGCATTACTTCCTGTATGCGGTTGGTAGCACCATATTTTTGCATTACCGGATGTGCCAGATAGGCATCCAGCACTTCGTTTGAAATTTTCAGGTCATCAATTGTTTCAAACAATGGCACAACCTGAATAGAAGTTCCGAGCAGACCCACTTCGCGTAAAAACAAATATACCAGCAGCAAATCGCTTAGTCCACGGGTCATACTTACAATAAAGGAGCCAATTCCTTCTGCACCGTATTTGTCGATATGCTGTTTTACCACGCGGTAGCAGTCCAGCACTTGTTGGGCTTCGTGCTCCAGCGCTTGTCCGGCGATGATAAACGGACGGTTGCGTTGTAATTCGGAAGTGATGAATTCAATTCGTTTTTCTTCGCTCCAGGTGCTGTATTGGTAGTCTTCGAAATCTGCTTGTTTAAGCATTTGCTCAATAGCTTTGTTATGGAAATCGCTGTTCTGGCGAATGTCCAGTCGTGCTAAATGAAAACCAAAACATTGTACCTGACGCTCAACCGGGAATAGCCATTCGTGAATAATGCGTTGGCCACCAATTTCTTCCAGACTATTGCGTAGGATGCGTAAATCCTCCATTAAAGCCGTAGAATCATGGTAAAAGGTGTGTTCAATGTCCATTTTATCCTGAATGGTGTTTTCCAGTTTCAGGAGAATGGTGTTGATAAACTGACGCCATGGTTCCAACGGATTTCGGTTGACAGCTTTCTCTCCGTCTTCGCCAAAAAGAATGCGATTGCGTTCAATAGCATTGGCCAGATCAGTCGGTGCCACTTGTTTGGTTTCGGAAAAGCTGAATTCGCGTACAAGGTCAAGAATCCCGCGTTTTACGAGCATCAAAGCTTCTTTGCGGTGTTCCAGAAGGGTTTCGCGGGTAACGTCGGCCGTCACGTATGGGTGGCCGTCACGGTCGCCACCTACCCAGCTTCCAAATTCAATCACCGGAAATTGTTCTGGTTTGTCCAGCTTTTTCGGGTCGAAGCGGTAGGATTGCCATACATATTTCAGGCGCTGGTCGCTCAGTTTTACAGCTTCGGGGAATATCTTGCTGAAAAAGTGCATCACATTATTGCGTTCCGATGCCAATGATGGTTTTTCAAGATAGACTTCGCCACTTCGCCACCAGCGCTCGAGCAAAACCTTCATGGAATTGTCGATGGCCAGATTTTCCATGTGCGTCCATATTTTATTCTCTTTTTTCACCAGCAACAGATAAAGTTCGCGGTGAAGTTCAAGAATCGAAATACGTTTGGCCTCGGTAGGATGGGCTGTTAGTACCGGTGATATACAAATAGTGGGCAAGAGGCCTGCTATCTGATCTTCGGAAACACCTTTGTTGAGCCAGTGTTCGAAAGTTTCGCCCCAGGAACCACGAATGGAGGATGGACCGAGCATATTTTCGAGTTTACGTCGTGACTGTACGCCGGAGTTTTCTTCTACCAGATTCATCACCTGAAACAGGATACTAAGTGCCTGAATTAGTTTCTCGTCCGGAATTTCTGATTCAATTTCTTTATGTTCCGAAATTGAATCTTCCAACAACGACAGGGTCATTGCCACTGATTTCTCATCGAGATCGTACAACACATGCTTAAAATTGCTGATCAGAGTGTGAAGATCTTCTCTGATTTTTTGCATGCTGTCTTTCTCAATCTGACTTTTTAATTGGAATCTTTCAGATTGGTTCTTCATGTGTTTATTTAAATTTAAATTTTTACTTACTACATTGTTGATAATATGAATATTTGTGCTAAAACAACCCGCAAAAACATAGTGAGCGGATATACAGTAGCATAAACGGTGGATTGAGCCTGAACAGCTGCTAAAGAATTAGCATATTCTAATGCAGGCGGATTGGTGCAGGAGCCAGCCAGCAAACCACATATTTTCAGATAATTCAGCTTTTTTATTCGTGCAATGATCCCCGTTAAAAGAACTGGTATAAAGGTAACAAAAACTCCGTAAATCATCCATTGATATCCACCCGAAATAATTGTTTGTATAAAACCTTTCCCGGAATCGAGTCCTACGCTGGTGAGAAACAGGATGATACCTAGTTCCCGGATCATGTTCATAGCGCCCGGAGTCATGTAGAAATTCATTTTTCCGATTCGGCCTTTATAACCCAGCAAAATGGCCACTAACAATGGGCCGCCTGCCAGGCCTAATTTTGCCGGAGCACTGAGGCCAGGTATAAAAATAGGAATTGAGCCGATGATAATTCCTAAAAAAATCCCCAAAAAAATAGCTGGCGTATTGGGCACAGCAAGCTCATATACAGAGTTTCCCAGTTCTTTTTTTATTTCAAGAAGCAAGTCCTTTTTACCCACAATTCTTACGGTATCACCTAGTTCGATGGAAGTGTTACGGGTAGGTAAAATTTCATTTCCCGAGCGGAAAATACGGGTAATGTTCGCCTCGTAGCGTCTATAAATACCTATTTGCTCAATTGTTTTTCCCGTAATTTTCCGATTGGTAATCAGTACATGTGCCATGGCCATATCGCCGGTTATTTCTCGCTTTTCCGATATTTGAACTTTCCCAATGTGAATATCCAGATTGGGAATCCGGTTTTTTTCCGAAACACCATAAATTACGTCTCCTTCTATTAAAATGGTATCTTCACGTGCAACAAGAAATTGATTGTTTCTTCGAATCCGCGAAATAACCAAATCTTTATCAACCACCTGCAGTATGTATTCAACAGTTTTATCATACAAATTCGGGTTGGTCACGTCGATGATAACACTCTCAAGTCGTTTGTTTTCACCTATCATCGACTGATTGAAATTTTCAGTTTCTTTCTTGATGTCAATTCTGAATATCAAACGAATAATGATCATCGCCAATAAAACACCTATCACACCAAACGGATATGTCATCGCAAATGCCATAGATAAGGTATCGGCCTGACTGACATGTTGATCGGCAATTACTTGCTGTGCAGCTCCCAGACTGGGTGTGTTAAAGGTTGATCCGCACAGAATGCCTGTGGCAGTTGCCGGGCTAATGCCCGTTGTCCAATATACGATATATGCACATGCCAATCCGCTGAAAATCATTAGTGCAGCTAATCCGTTTAGCTGTAGTCCTTCTTTACGAAAAGATGAAAAGAATCTTGGTCCAACATCGACACCAATTGCATACACAAATAAGATTAAACCAAAATCGCGAACGAAGTGGAGTATGTTGCTATCTATTCTTGCACCTGCCTGTGTAATAGCAATTCCTGTAAAAAGCACCCCCGCTATGCCGAGGCGAATGTTTCGAAAACAAATTTTACCGATAAAAATACCCGTGACAGCCGCCAGACACATATATACTAGTGCTGAAGCAATACTTTGGGTACCAAAGAGTGTGTAAATGAATTCCATTTTCTAGCTTGTTGGTCGTTTGAATTTAGGATTTATGCTGATGTTGTAAAAATTAGAACTGATTTCATGAACACATTGATTGCAAAGTGGTTGGGTGTAATGTTCACTCACATAATGACTTTGCTCTGTATTCAGGGTGCTGGGTGGAATTGGTTGAAAACCTGTAATTACTTTTAAACTAAATACATTACTGCATCTGGGACAAATACTCTTCATAATAAATTGCTTTTTTGTGCAAGCAGATGTGTATAGCGCAGCCAATTTCATATCCAGCAACTATAGAAACAACAAGTAGATACTTAATTGTTCATAAAGTTGTAGAAACATTTATACCTTTCTGCAGCAAGGTATAACGATAAAGTATGAATTTGAAAATGATTTCGCATATCAACATCTAACCCACGAGATTATTGATTTATTGTAAAATATTGGCAGGTCTTCTGACTTACTCCCGTATTTGAACGCCTTCCCGTTTTTTTGTTTTCAATAAAAAACAGTGGCAAAAGTGTTGTTCAATACGTTACTAAAGAGCTTACAGCAGCGGGACTGTTCAGGATTTACACCTGATTCCCTTTTAATCGTGGATAATGGTTATTACCCACGAACCAATGCTCGACAAAAGTAAAACTAATTTTTGAATATCCGAAGCAATAAATTTGAAGTAAGGATTTGTTTTTCTACTTTTGCAGCGCATTGGGTATGCAAACACGATTCTGATTGTTTGTATTGAAAATGGGAATCCGGTAAGTAAGGTG
>JBJOOU010000253.1:0-10448 GCA_046051105.1 Bacteroidota bacterium | reverse complement strand
CAGCCTGTTTTGTGTGGAACCGGGTACAGTACGGCAATATGATTTGAAGACTTTGAAACTCATTCGTCAGTTCCCATTCAATACCTCCATGATTTCGGCAACTAGTTCCGATAGCCATTCTTTTTATGTACTTACCAATAAATTGATTGCCTTTACCGAAAATGGTGATACGTATCGTATTTCCTTGCCCGATAAGTTGATGTCACGAATGAAGGCACCCATCATGACTTCCAATGACCAACAATTAGTAATTGCCTCGAAGTATGCTCCGGATTATTTGCTGATACGAAACAAGCGGGTGAGGCAGGAACGTTTTACTGCAAAACAAACCTTTTTGCAAAATCTGGCTCTGAATGGTGATGAAGTTTGGTTTCTGACTACCAATGGGCTGTACCGAAGGGGAGAAAAAGGCTATACATCGCTTTTTAGCTCCACCAATACGACTACAATTTTTCGTGACCGAACAGGAGCTTATTGGGTAGGTACGATGCGGGATGGATTATTATACATACCGGGAATGCAGGACATATTTTATCCTTTTCCGGAAGAAATAACTGTGATTGCCAACACGCATAAAGAGTTGATTTTCGGTAGTTCGAATGATGCGCTGTATCTGTTGAATCCACAAAGTTTTAGTATCCGATCGGTGTGGAAGGGGAATTCTAATCACGAAGTGTATCTGTTGTATTCTGATACTGTGAACAATCGAATTCTATTTACTTCGAATAGTTTTAAATCGATCGGACCTGATGGGAAATTGCTGGACGATAAGGTGATGGCTGTAAAAGATCTTGTGTATATTTCAGCCAATAACTATGCATTGGCTGCTACAGGCTTTTGTGCAAATTATAATCCGGTTGAAAAGAATGCATCTCAACCGGAACTGAAGACGCTTTTAAATAATGTCCGAGGGAAGTCTATTGCACAACTGCCGGGCACATCGGTGCTGATTATGGCTACGAATACAGGACTGTGGATGAATGACGGCGGGAAAACTAAGGAAATAAAAACGAAGCAGGGCGAATCATTTTTTGTACATCAACTGATTGCTTATCATGATGGGGTACTTGCACTTAATCCTGCTGGTAAACTGTTTTTTATCAATCGAAATTTAAGTATTTCTTCGATGAATATTCAAGGGCTATCTGTTGGTGAAACACTGCGACGAATAAAGCTGATCAATAATCGACTGTATGGTTTTGCCGGAAATAGTTTGTACCGTTTTACGGTGAATTTGAAAAAACTCGAGCGTGTCTTTTCTCTGAATAATGAAATTGATCTGAACGATGTGGCCATGAGTTCCGGCAAATTATTTGTAGCAAGTTCGCGCGGGTTTATCGTACTTCCGCAGCCCATACGTAGCAATTCATCCCAGCCGAATTTGGTAGTTAATAGTATTCGTTCAGCTTCAGGGATACATTCTGAGTCTGATTTTCATTTAGCTGCAGATGACCGCAATCTGGTTATTGATTTTTCCGTAATATCTTTTGATCCCAACTTGCACACTTCGTTGTATTATCGACTGAATGCCGGTATATGGCAGGTGATTGAAGACGACAGGCATTTGTTGGAAATCAACAACCTGGATCCGGGTGATTATCGTGTAGAACTGAAATGCAGCAACGGTACTCATTTTTCGCCAGTGCAGACCATAATCTTTTCGGTTGCCTATCCTTTTTGGATGCAATGGTGGTTCTTGTTGCTGGTAATCTTTATTTTATTGCTGCTTCTTTATAGGTTCGACCGCTGGCGTACAACCCGTATCAACCGCAAGAGTACCGAAATCATTGAGCGCATTCATTTAGAGAAGACGGCCAATCTTTCGAAACTGAAAGCCATCAAGTCGCAAATGAATCCGCATTTTTTCTTTAATGCCCTCAATACGATTCAATCTTTTATTCTTGAAAATGATAAGCGACAGGCTATATCTTTTTTGAATAAGTTCTCAGGCCTTACGCGAAGCATGCTTGAAATGAGCGATAAAGATGAAGTGACGGTGGCCGAAGAAATTCGCGTATTAAGCCTGTACCTGGATATAGAAAAAGTTCGGTTCGACGATGACTTTGAATATGCAATCAGCACTTTTGGATTTGATGCTGAACTGGTTCGCATGCCCTCGCTGTTGCTGCAGCCTTATGTGGAAAATGCTGTGAAACATGGATTGTTGCACAAAGAAGGACATAAAAAACTGACCCTGACATTTTTGAAAAATGAAGGTGAATTACGCATTACGATTACCGATAATGGTGTAGGGCGAAAGCGAAGTGCTGAACTGAATGCAATCAAGCAGCGGAGGCATAAATCCTTTGCCACCGAAGCTACAGAGCAAAGGGTGAGCTTGTTGAATGAATTTGCGGGTCATAAAATAAGTATCGAATACATAGACGAAATGCATGCTTCCGGACTGGCGGCAGGTACCACGGTTATTATCAAAATACCACAATAATACGAGATGAAAGCCATAATAATAGACGACGAAAAAAGAGCCCGAATGAATCTCAGCATTCTGCTCGAAGAATATTGCCCGCAAATTACAGTGCTGGCCGATTGCGAAAACCTGCCCAATGGTGTGAAAGCTATTCGTCGGCATCAACCGGATGTGGTGTTTCTGGATATCGAGATGCCCGGTCACAGCGGGCTGGAATTGCTGGACTTTTTCGACGAAAACGAAGTGAATTTTTCCATTATTTTTACCACCGCTTACAATGAATACGCTATCCAGGCATTTCGGTTTTCGGCTATCGATTATTTGCTAAAACCCATATCTCCAGACGAATTGGTGCAAGCCGTGGGGCGTTTGGAAAAGCACATTCGGAAAATAGAAGGTTATAAAAATCTACAGCGGCAATTACAAAATGACAACTGGGAACGCATTGCTGTACCTTCGGGCAATCTGTTGTTGTTTCTGGATCTGAAAAACATCATGTATATCAAAGGCGAAGGAGCCTATTCCGAAGTGGTGATGGGCGACAATAGCAGGCAGGTAGTAAGCCGTAATCTTAAGAATTTCGAAGATATTATTTGTGTAAATCCCCAGTTCGTACGTGCCCACAAATCATTTATCGTAAATATGGCTTATGCAAAAGCCTACAACAAATCGGATGGTGGTAGTCTGGATTTGCTAAATGGCTTTCAGGTGCCGGTATCGCCGGATAAAACAGCACTTGTTTTAGAGAAAATACAATTGGTACGTCGATAAAATACGATATAAAACGTATTGTTTTCGCCCTTGTGCTAACAGATCTTTGTAGCTGAATTATTGTCTGTTAAGTATGCGGGTTTTTATTTACATAGTAGTTCTGTTGGCCATTGTTTTAATACTTAGTATTTTAGTGATTACCAGGCGTGTCAGCAAAATACATAAACTGCATGTGGACCAATTAAGAACCTTGTTACATGAACTTCAACAGATTAATTCTGTTATTGATAGTAAGTTATTGCTTCTGGAAAAAGAAAAGACGAAAGCAGGTAATAAGTTGACCGAATTGTATGTGAAAATTACAGATATGATGGTCAGATACTTACGTTAGCATTATCCAACTATAAAAATATTTGTATGAAGTTTCGATTTTCGATGCTGATTTTCTTGTTGTTTTTAACGATAAGTGCTTTTGCCATGTCGTTTGAGCAATTGTTGCAACGTGCCTGTACGGTCCCAGATTCCTCCCAACTTTATTTCAGGCAAGCGGCCCGCCAAATAAAAACGAATAAAGACAAAGCCAGCTTTGAATTGTACAAAGCCATTTATGCCGGTAGTATGGGTACGCCGGATAGCGCTATAGTGCATGCAAAAAAGGCATTGGTACTCTACAAAAATGAAAAGGATACCGCCAAGATTATGTTTACCTGCAATACACTGGGGAAAGCGTATCAGAAAAAAGGCACTTATGAACATGCTATAAAAGTGCTACTGGATGGATTAAGAATGGCGCAGCATAAGAATGAAAAATTGTGGCAGGGCTATTTTTTGGTCAATATTGCTTTGAATTTTCATGATTTCGGGGATTATAAACGCGGAGTTAAATATGCTTCAGATGCATTTCGGGTTTTTCAAACCGAATCAGCTTCAAAACCAATGGATAAGGTATTGGCGTTGAATACAATCGCCATCAATTATGATGACGGCAACCAACCGGATAGTGCGTTGAAATACCACTTTCGAATCATTCAATTGATGAAAAAAGTGGATACTTTATCCATCCCGTTTACCTATAATAATATTGGCAATACCTATCTGAAAATAAATAAATATGCAGAAGCCCGTTCCTGGATATTAAGGGCAACACGCATTGCCAATTGGAACAAAGCTTCCATGTCTAAAGTTGATTTTGCTTATGAAAAAGCCACTCATTTTACCAACCTTACCAGTGCCTCTTTTCATTTAAATGAAATAAATGCAGCTTTTCGTTACCTGGATTCTGCAAAATATTATGTGCCTCTGAGTGCCAGTGTGGAGAAACGGAGGGATTTGTATCAGATTCAATATCAGTTGTATCGACATGTTGGTAATGAGCTTTTGGCCATGAACTTTCTTGAAAAATACCATGCATTGAAAGACAGTATTTTCGAAGAGGATAGGTCGAAAACCATTCAGGATCTGGATACCAAATACAAAGTAGAGGCAAAGGAAAAAGAGCTGGTTATGACTAAATCATATCAGCTGGCTGCCGAACAGCGCGTGCAGGAAAGAGAAATGTTGCTGACCGGATTCATTCTGCTTGCTGTATTTTTATTGATTATTATATTCTTAATATTCAGACAAAACAAACTAAAACTGGAACAACAGGAGCAGGAGTTTATTTTGCGTGAAGAGATTTTGTCGGTAGAAAACCGCAACCACTTACAGGAACAACGATTGCACATTGCCCGTGAATTGCATGATAATATCGGTTCACAGTTGACATATTTGATTTCGTCGGTGAAGAACATGTTATACAGTTCAAAAATTGAAAACAAATCCCTGCGTGATGAACTGCTCTACATTGAAAAACATGCCGGTGTCACTCTCAATGAATTGAGAGATACCATCTGGGCTACCAATACCGAGAGCTTTAGTTTTGATGAAATGAAACTTCGCTTGCTCAGCTATGTAGAAAAAGGAAAAGCCTGGAGCGAAGGCATTAAGCTTGAATTTACGATAGATGAGTTGTGCAAAAATTTGAAAATGAATTCTATCGCTGCAATAAATCTTTACAGAATTATGCAGGAAGCGGTGACGAATACCTGCAAATATGCAGATGCTACCTGTATCTGTATTGATATTCATTCCGATAAAAAACAGTTGTTCCTAATGATTTCTGACAATGGAAATGGCTTTGATACCAATGACTTCTCTCCTGGAAATGGACTGAATAATATGCAGAAAAGAGCTGAAATTCTGCATGCTGATTTTCATTTGACTTCTTCTGCCGAGTTAGGAACTGTGATTAAAGTAATTGCCGATTTACAATATCTAAAAACCGAAGAACTATGATAAAAGTGGCCATTGTGGATGATAATCCTTTGCTAACCCGCTCTTTACAGGAAAAACTGGCTTTTTTTGACGATATCCAATGTCGGTTTACAGCCGTAAATGGAATTGATTGTCTTGAAAAGATGGCACTATATCCTACTGTAGAATTGCTGTTGATGGACATTGAAATGCCCATGATGAATGGTATTGAAACAACCAGCGAAATAAAACGAAAATATCCTCATCTAAAAGTGCTGATTCTGACCGTTTTTGACGATTATGATGCTATCTCAAAAGCCATTCGTGCAGGTGCTGATGGTTATTTACTCAAGGATATTTCCCCCGATGAACTCAAACGGGGAATTACTGAAATCGTTCAGGGTGGAGCGTATATAACTCCCTCAATTGCACTAAAGACACTTCAAATGTTCCGGGAACCCGAGCAATTTACGGCTGTGCCCCAACTGTCTGATTTCGGACTGACAGAGCGTGAGCTGGAAGTGCTTAAGCAACTTTCCACAGGTTTAAAATACGAACAGATAGCTCAAAATCTGTTTCTCTCGGTTGGTACGGTACGCAAGCATGTGGAAAATATATACGCGAAGTTACATGTGCATAATAAGCTGGAAGCCATTAGTATGGCCCGGCAACATCAACTTATTTGAATTAAGAATACGTAATTTGTCGTATTGATTAAGGAAGTTTCTCATTCTATTTTTGTAATAATTACAAATTAGAAGAATATGAAGAAACTTTATCTCTTTCTGCTGTTATTCTTTTCCGGTACCTGTTTAATGGCTCAGAAATCCGGATCAATGTATGAAACAAATCGGTATAAACGATTTTACGAACTATCCAAAGATGCCAAATACCTGGGTGTGGCGCTGGCAATGCCGACTCTGAAAGATGGCTGGAAAACCACTGCTCCCTGGTGGGGTATCAACCTAAATATGTGGGAAATGATGAATTTCTACTGGTTTAGAGGTGAAGCTGAAAAAACAGATGGCAATGGCAAATTAATGCGTGGAGTAGGGTATATGGGCGGTTATGGAACTCAAATTCCGTTTCCACTTTCGGCCAGTAAATACTTCAATTTCTTTCCATATCTCGGCTTTGAAGCCAACTGGAAGTATTTTCAGGATCCTTCCAAAGTGGATGATCAGGATAATGTGTGGGGCGAAGGTACTCAAATTGGATTTGGATTAAATCCGGGTGTTTCACTTCGTTTGGGTCCTTTACAGTTGCGCGGGCAATATCATTTAAGTGCCGGTTATTCATTTAATAAAACCAATGCATTTAATACGCTTACCGCTTTTCCATCGGTGTCGGTATCGGTTTCCAGTCTTTCACTGTTGCTTAATCCACGTGAATTTAGTGCCGTAGGATTAAAGCATTATGTTGAAAATTACAATCAATATTCTTATACATACACTTCAAAAAGTGAAGTCAGTGGTGATACACGTACCGAAACCCGAACTACCGTTACACACCGAAGTTGGACTGATGCGTGGCGGGAACGAACTTTTTCAGTGATGGATATTCGTCCGGTACTTTTTGCTGGTCCCCGCATAGGTTCTGCATTTTATCTGAATAGTGACTATAGTTTTACCCGCATGGTAGGAGCTAATATAGGTTTTAAAGCAAGTTACTTATGGATGAACGGTTTTTACGAAAGGGGCTCTATTGCCTTGCACGACCCCAATAACCGTGAACAATTGTATATGGAATATGGAAACAACGTTCCGAATTTATCCGGAAAGTTCAATCATTCTTCCAGATATGGTGTGCAGCTGGGTTTTGATGCGGTTGTACTTTTCCAAAAAAGTGATTTTGTGCCTTATGATGAAGCAGATCGTCAAAAAATAAAAACGGCTACAAGCTATTATTCGGTTATCCCATTTGTAGGCTATGGTAAAGTGGATTTTGGCGATTTTGAATGGGATGCAGAAACCTCAGCGGGTGATTATGCTCTTTATTCTTTGGCACACCCTGGCACTTTTCAACCTTCTGATGTAGTTGACAAGCAGAGTTTTATCAATGCGGGTGTAGAACTTCATATGGGAGCCGTTGCACTGGGCTTTACCCGTTATTTGTACAAGGAAAACCGTAAACAACCACAGCTTAACGATTGGGAAGTACATTTGAGTTGGAACATCCCGGTAATAAGACTGGGGAATGCAATAAAGGTTGTAAATATGAACTCTAAGTTGAATAGGGTGGTAAAGAAAAAATAATTCAATAATTGAAAAATAAATACATTATGAAAAAGAGAAAAATTGTTTTGTTGTTAGTCGTTGTAATGGCTACGTCTGCCTGGGCACAAACCGTAGTTCAGGAAAGTTTGGACTGGAGTAAATTGCGTTTTCGCCCTACTGTTTCAATGACCGCTCCTTTGGCCAAAGAAAATGATCCGGTATTGCCTATGGCTGTGAATCTGGATGCTTATTACGAATTCGGCAAAGTGGCTGATTTTAATGCAGGATTTCAGTTGGGTACGTTTACCGGTATCAATGTGGGTGGAACTTTGCACCTGAAAGATGCTATTGTAAATCGAAATACCCGTTTTATTGTGGCTCAAACCGGTCGTAGAACGTATTTCTACAAAGGACGTTCTGAATATCGTTCGGTGTTTGGACCTACAGCTAATCTACAGCTCGGAAATTACAGTGAAACCGGATTTTACGGTCGTATGTCTGCCGGTATCAATTTCGAACGTATGTCTCGTGCTTACTACGATGGTTACGGTAGCGCCCGTAACGGATATTCATCTGTAAAACTGCAAGCAGTGGTGGTGAAGCTGAATCAGTTTGAATATGGTGTGGTGGATCAGTTATATAGTCGTGTGGGTGTGGGAGCTGTGGCTGGATATACCGCCGAGTTGAAACCCTGGAAACACATTACCTTGTTTGCAGATGGTGAGTTAGGATATTTATCGTTATTGGGTGTTAAAGATTATGATACCGGATATGTGGTGATGAATAACAATACATGGAATTTGTTATTGTCTCTGAAATTGGGTGCTTCGATTCATTTCTAAAATTAAAGGCCTTGCTATAAAAAACTGTTTGCTTATTATCTGTTTTTTTACAGGCTGTTGGATTTGTGTCCAACAGCTTTTTTCATTCTAATATGCAAACAATCACTATAATTAGTTGTTGAGGTAAACAATTTCAGAATGAACTTGTTTCAATGAAATGCCTGAAGAAGACATTTATTTCATTTTATAATATGCAACAAACAAGTAATTCCGGCAAAGCCGATCCTTCCGTTGAAGAGGAAGTATCAGCGATGCCTTTCGAACAATTTATTCAAAACTTCAAATCAACACTCAAGCGGGTTTTTTACGAGGAGAACGACATTGACAAGATGGGAATCACCCGAGGTGTGCCGCCTGAAGTTTTAAACCAAATTATGACCTGCAATCCGCTATCGGTCAGTATTCCTACCGAATACGGCGGTCGTGGCGGTGTGGCTTCAGAAAATCTGCGTATCCTTTCGGCAGCTTCATATGAGTCGCTTGCACTATCGCTTACTCTGGGTATCAACAATGCACTTTTCCTACAGCCTTTTGCTAAATACGGTCAGGACGCTGTAAAGCCCGAGGTTTTTGGCCGCTTTTTGCAGCAGCAAAACATGGGTGGTCTGATGATTACTGAGCCGGATTTTGGTAGCGATGCACTGAACATGCAAACGGCCTACACAGAAGAAGATAACCATTATCACCTGAAAGGAACCAAACACTGGGCCGGATTGACCGGTCAGGCTGATTTCTGGCTGCTGACTGCCCGTCGCAAAACAGACAAAGGAAGCCTGCAACGTGATGTCGACTTTTTTGTATGTGACAATACGACTATGAATCAACGCATTGTGGTGGAGGAGAAATTTGAAAACCTGGGTTTGTACCAGATTCCTTATGGTCGTAACATTCTGGATGTAAAGGTGCCGAAAACACAACGCCTCATTCCGCACACCAACGGCGTGCAGCTGATGCTGGATTTGCTGCATCGTAGTCGTTTGCAATTCCCGGGTATGGGATTGGGTTTTGTAAAACGCATGCTCGACGAAGCCATTGATCATTGCCGCCAACGCCTGGTGACTGGTAAATCTTTGTTTTCATACGATCAGGTTCAATCACATCTTGCTCGATTGCAGGCTAACTTCACTGTTCTTTCTGCTTTTAGCCGCTTTAGTGCAGGCGTAGCCGGAATTGAAAATGACCTGACTGGGCGTGGATTGGAAGCCAACGTAATTAAAACAGTGACGACTGATATGATGCAGGAATCATCGCAAACACTGCTGACGCTGGTGGGAGCGAAGGGCTACAAACTGAATCACATCTCAGGACGTGGAACGGTGGACAGCCGTCCATTCCAGATTTTTGAAGGTGCAAATGATATTTTGTACAATCAAATTGGTGAAGCAGTACTGAAAGCCATGCGCTCGGCGAAGGAAAGTAATTTATTTAACTACCTAAGCAACCACAATCTGGCCAACAAAGCTGCGCAGCTTTCCAAAGACTGGGTGTCGTTTGATGTGGATATGACTTTGCCACAACGTAAAGTGGTAGAATTGGGTAAGTTATTAAGCCGCGTGTTTTCGCTCAATTTTGTGCTGGATATGGAAAACACATCTTTCCGTACCGATTTGATCAATAATGCGGTGGATGTACTTCGCACTGAGATTGCAGTCTTGTTTAGTAGTTATTCTTACCAAACTGCCGTAGCAGTGGTGCAGGATTACGAAGACAACAGTCAGTGGTACAATGCTTAATTACTGGCTTTTATAAATAAAACATCGCTTTGGAGGTTGACTCTGAAGCGATGTTTTTGTTATTCCCAATCATTGGTGTCCGGTTAACTTTCTTTTGCTGAAAATTTATGATATTTCTCACTTCGTTCGAAATGACAATCAGTCATTTGTGTTTTATAAGGTGGTTGGTTGGCAGCGAAGCCGCCAACCAACCACCTCCTTTTATCTGTATGTATAAGTCTTTGTC